>JAAYUP010000309.1 GCA_012517635.1 Candidatus Atribacter alterifermentans | reverse complement strand
GATGGGAAGTTAAGAATTCGATGGGATAATGCTCCTCATCATAAAGACATGAAGACTTTTCCTCATCATAAGCATTCTCCAAAACTGGAGGAAAGTACCGAAATAGGTTTTGAAGAAATCATGAAATTTATTGAAAAAAAAATGAAAAAAGAATAAAGAACCATTTTTCTGAAATAGAGAAATTTCAATTTGGTATAAAACCGCTCATTTATATAAAACTGTCAATCCCTCTCCATTGACAAACCTGTTTTCATATGTTATGACTTCAAAAATGATTTTTGCCGCGGAAGGGATAACCATGCTTGGAAACAAAGCCTTTAATCAAAAAAACCATCTGGAAATAGCTGGGTGTGATATTATCCAATTAGCTGAAGAGTTTGGAACTCCTCTCTATGTATACGATGAAACGCTGTTGCGTTCCAGTATGAAAGCCTATCAAAACCGACTGAAGGAATTATACCCGGATAACATCGTTGCTTATGCTGGCAAAGCCTTTCTTTGCTCGGCTATGTGCCGTCTTCTTGATCAAGAATCGATGTGGTTGGATGTCGTATCCGGCGGGGAATATTATATTGCCCGTGAGAGTGGATTTCCAACTGAGCAGATATTATTTCATGGCAATAACAAGAGCCCACAAGAACGAGAATTGGTTTTAAAAAGTGGTATCTGACGATGGGTTATTGACAGCGAATGGGAAGCTTCTCTTCTTAGTAAAGAAGCCAAAAATTACCTCCATGGAAAGTTGCCAGTGTTTTTCCGAATAACCCCAGGTATTGACCCTCATACTCATGCCTATATTACCACCGGCAAAGTCGATAGTAAATTTGGATTAACTTTGGTAGATGGCATCGCCCAAAGGGTGATTCGACAAACGTTAAGTTGTGAAAGTCTTGATGTTAAAGGGCTTCATTGCCATATCGGTTCGCAAATCGATTCCTTGGAACCTTTCATCAACACCATAAAAGCTATGGTTCGGTTTATGGCAAGTTTTAAAGAGCAAAATAACTTTGTATTCTCCGAGTTAGACTTGGGTGGCGGTTTGGGCGTTGCCTATTTGGAAGAACAGAAGGGGAAATATCCTTCGATCCAAGACTATGTTGAAGCGATCGCTAAAACTCTCCAAGAAGAATGTGAAAAATATCAATACCCACTTCCTACGTTATTTATTGAACCAGGCCGTTCGATTGTGAACGATGCCGGAAATACTGTCTATACCGTCGGAATGATCAAGGAGATTCCTGGAATTAAAAAATATATCGCTGTTGACGGTGGAATGACTGATAATCCCCGACCAATTCTTTATGGTGCTCGTTATCAGGCGATTGTAGCCAACCGGATCCATCAGGAGTCTCGTGAAATAGTTTCAGTGGTTGGGAAATGCTGCGAGTCAGGTGATGTTATTATTCAGCAAACGGAAATCAGTCCGGTCCAAACCGGTGATATCTTAGTGGTCGAAGGAACCGGTGCTTATAATTATTCCATGGCTTCAAACTATAACCTCATTCCCCGACCGGGAGTCGTGTTTATTCGAGACGGAAAACCGTATTTGGTCGTTCGTCCTGAAGGCTGGTACGATTTAGTTCGTAGAGATATCCTTCCCGAGTATCTTATCGAAAAGGGAGAATGAAAATGAAAAAAATTCGGGTAATGATTACCGGGGTAGCGGGAAAAATGGGCCAAGAGTTAGTGCGAACTGTCACCCAGCAAAAAGATATGTTACTGGTTGCTGGCTGTGATATTTCCCAAGTTGGCAAAGATACTGGAGAAATGTGTGGCATTGATGCGATTGGGGTTATTGTAGAAATGAATTTAGAAGTGACTTTGCGAGAACTAAAACCTGATGTCGTTTGTGATTTTACTTATGGCGAGGCGTTAAGGAAGAATCTACCATTATATCTTGAGAATAGAGTGAATATGGTTATAGGAACGACTGGTCTCACTCCGGAAGAGCTCAAAAAATTGGAAGATGAATGTAAGCAGAGAGAAATTGGTTGTTTAGTCGCTCCCAATTTTGCTATTGGCGCAGTGCTTATGATGCAATTTGCTCAAAAAGCCTCTCAATATATGGAAAGAGCCGAGATTATTGAGTTTCACCATCCTCAAAAAAAAGATGCACCATCTGGGACCGCAATTAAAACCGCCGAAGGGATTATTGAAGCAAAAGATCAAGCCTATGAGGAGAAGAGCTTTGAATTACTTCCAGGTTCACGAGGCGGGCATTTGGGTTCAGTCAATATCCATAGTGTACGTTTGTCAGGCTTTGTGGCTTCTCAAGAAGTCATATTTGGTGGAGAAGGTCAGACACTTATCATCCGTCATGACTCGTTAAGTCGCAGTTCCTTTATGCCCGGAATACTCATGGCAATTCGAAAAATGGCAAAAAGTAAACAATTCTACTATGGATTAGATAAAATAATGAAATTGTAAGGATAAACCCTTATGCTGCTTAGTAGTATGAGATGAGAATGAAAAACCAAGGTTTCGACATGCCATGGCATGTCGCTACATTAATTAAAGAATGGGCACAATTCATTGTGCCCCTACAATTTTGTATTCTTTGGTAGGGGCTTGGTTTATCATGCCCGTTGGTTTTCAGGATAGATATAATAGAATTTTACGAGTTGGAATTTGAAGAAGGAGGTAACCATGCATTTTGTAAAAATGCACGGCTTAGGGAACGATTTTTTAATTATCGAAGACTATGAAGCCCAAAAAATAGCTTCAATCAAAAATTTTGCTATTTCTGCTTGTGACCGTCACTTCGGAGTTGGAGGAGATGGAGTGATCCTCGTCCAACCTTCTCAAAAAGCTGATATCCGAATGAGGATATTTAATTCTGATGGGAGTGAGGCAGAGATGTGCGGCAATGGTATTCGCTGTCTTGCCAAATATGCCTATGAAAGAGGATTCGTTCCTGATCCAATTTTAACGGTTGAAACCGAAGCTGGAATCATAATTCCAGAAATTATTTTAGAAGATGAACGAGTAAAGTCAATTCGAGTTGATATGGGTCAGCCTTATCTTGACAGTAAAGAAATTCCAGTCACCATTGATAAGGAGAGAATTATTCAAGAACCAATTGAAGTTTTAGGGAAAACCTTTTATTTTACCGCCGTTTCAATGGGAAATCCTCATGCAGTGATTTTCGGAATACCCGACCAATGGCAAAACTATGGAGAAGCTATCGAGAAGCATCCCTTCTTTCCACGCAAAACCAATGTCGAGTTTGTCTATTGTTTGTCTCCATATCAAGCCGAGGTAAAAGTTTGGGAGCGGGGAGCAGGACCAACTTTAGCTTGCGGTACTGGAGCATGTGCAGTATTGGTCGCCGGAGTTCTTAATCAGAAATTAAGTCGTAAAGCTGAAATTAAATTGCCCGGAGGGAGTTTAATCATTGAATGGTCAACAGAGAATCAACACGTTTATATGGAAGGCCCAGCTCAAGAGGTTTTTAGCGCAGAATTGTCAGAGGAGGTATATGAAAAATGGATGTTGCAACGCGCATAAAAAATTTACCACCTTATCTTTTTGCCGAAATTGAAAAAAAGGTGGAAAACATGCGAAATCAGGGGAAAGAAGTCATCGATTTAGGAATTGGTGACCCTGATCTTCCCACTCCAGATTTTATCATTGATCGTTTATGTTCTGAAGCAAAAAAAGCTGAAAACCATCGTTATCCTTCTTATCGTGGTTTATCTGCCTTTCGAAAAGCTGCGGCGAATTGGTATGCAAAACGCTTTGGAGTCACTTTAAATACCGATCGGGAAGTTGTTTCATTAATCGGTTCAAAGGAAGGAATTGCTCACTTTACTTGGTGTATTCTTGATCCAGGTGATATCGTTTTAGCAAGTGATCCTGGTTATCCCGTTTATAAAATCAGTACGATGTTGGCTGGTGGCATTCCACTCGAACTTCCTTTGCTTAAAAAGAATCAATTTCTTCCCGATTTTACTTCTTTTCCTGAGAGTGTGTTAAAAAGAACCAAGCTCATTTTTATCAATTATCCGAATAATCCTACCGGGGCAACTGTAGATCATCATTTTTTCAAAGAAGTCGTTCGTTTGGCCCATGAATATGATTTTGTTATTGCTCACGACTTGGCCTATTCTGAAATAAGTTATGATAGTTATAATGCACCATCAATTTTTGAAATCGATGGTGCTCGCGAAGTATCAGTTGAATTCCATTCACTTTCAAAAACTTTCAATATGACTGGTTGGAGAGTTGGATTTGCAGTCGGAAATGAAAAATTAGTAGAAGCATTGGGACGAATGAAGACTAATATTGATTCAGGAATTTTTAACGCTATCCAGTGGTCAGGAGTGGAAGCTTTGGGAAGGACCAAGGAAGTGTTGGATTGGATCCTCCCGATTTATACCCGCCGTCGTAATCTGGTTGTTGAAGCTTTACAATCGTGTGGTTTTGAAGTCGAGAAACCCCGAGCCAGTTTTTATGTTTGGGTACCGGTTCCGATGGGATATACATCAATGAGCTTTGCTGAATATCTCTTAGAAAGAACCGGTGTTGTGGTGACACCAGGGATTGGTTTTGGTCAATTTGGAGAGGGATATGTTCGTATTTCCTTAACCAGTCCAGAAGAAATTTTGGCCAAAGCAATGGAAAAAATCCAAAATGAGTTATGAATAAGGGGCAGAATAAAATGAAAATTATTGTCCAAAAATTTGGTGGAACATCGGTTCATACTCCTGAGTTACGTGAAAAAGCTGCATTAAAGCTAAAAGAAGCTTATGAAGAGGGATATTCACCTGTGGCAGTGGTCTCAGCGATGGGACGAGCTGGGGCACCCTATGCCACTGATACTCTGATATCATTAGCGAAAGCCGAATATGAACATTTAGATTCAAGAAATTTAGACATGTTAATGTCGACCGGAGAAATTATTTCTACGGTGATAATGACCCAAACTCTCAGAAAATTTGGTCTCAAAGCAGTTGCAGTTACTGGGTGGCAAGCTGGAATTATTACCGATGATCGTTTTGGCGATGCGATCATTAAACGTGTGGATACCAAAAAAATCTTAGGTTATTTGGAGAAAGGGTATCTTGCCGTTGTAGCAGGTTTTCAGGGCGTATCTGAAGATGGAGAAATCACAACTTTAGGTCGAGGAGGAAGCGATACCTCAGCAGTAATTTTAGGGGTGGCTCTTGAAGCTGAATATGTAGATATTTTTACCGATGTGATTGGTGTTATGACCGCTGATCCTCGCATTGTTCCCGAAGCCCATATCTTAGAGGGTCTTACTTATACTGAAGCTGCTGAAATTATTCAGCAAGGAGCGAAAGTGATCCACGATAAAGCTATGAATATTGCTCGAGAATATCGAGTCCCGCTAAGGGTCCGAAGTTTGAATGACGAAGGGAAAGGAACACTTATCTGCGATATTCGTTCAATGTCAAAAGAGGGTTTGCGATTGTTTTCTCAGGATAGAACGGTTTATAGTATCGCCTTTCGAAAAGGATTGGCTCAATTTCGAGTTAAGTTAAATGGAAAGAAAGAAGACAATTTATTAATGTTTCAACTTTTAGCGAACAAGGGAATCAGCATCGACCTCATCAATCTCTTTCCCGATATAGTAGCCTTTGTCGTTGAAGAGGGGAAAGCATTAAGAGTTAAGGAAATATTGGAAAAAGAAGGGTTTGAGCTTACCCTTATCTATCCTTGTGCCAAAATTTCCTTAGTTGGCTCAGGAATGGCGGATCGTCCAGGAGTCGTGGCAGACATGGTTGAAGCTCTAAGAGACTCTAACATTGAAATCCTCCAAACGAGTGATTCCCATGTGACGATTTCTTGTCTGGTTCACGCTACTGATATGGAAAAAGCGATTCAGGTTCTTCATCGAAAATTCCAACTGGAAGATGTTTGTTAAATTTATAATTGAATTTGAAAGAGAAAATGAGGATTTTAGAATCGCTAATTAGAAAGTTCCCTGAGGAGGTTCATCATGGAATGTGATTTTGGTCAGATGTTAACTGCAGTGGTGACTCCATTTGATTCAAATCTCGCAGTGAATTATGATCAATTTCGAAAATTATTAAATTATTTAGTTAAAGAGGGATCAGATGGAATTGTGATTTCCGGAACCACGGGAGAAGCACCGACATTAACAAGGGAGGAAAAGTTAAAGCTTTTTGAGGTTGCTTTAGAAGAAGTAGGGGATCGAGCAAAAATTATTGCCGGTACCTGTAGCTATGATACACATCAATCAGTGATTTTATCACAGGAAGCGGAAAAAATAGGTGTTCAAGGGATTTTAGCTGTCGCTCCTTACTATAATAAACCACCTCAAGAAGGTCTTTATCAACATTTCCGAGCTATTGCCGAAGAAATTTCCATTCCAATCATGCTTTACAATATTCCTTCTCGAACTGGAATTAATATTGAACCGGAAACAATTGCTCGGCTCTCTGAGCTTCCTAATATCTGCGCTCTAAAAGAAGCAGCCGGAAGCGCTGATCAGTTGTCGGTTTTACGAACTTTGCTTCCGAGAAACTTTGCTATTTATAGTGGTGATGATAATATGACCTTAGTGGTTTTGGCTTTGGGAGGGAAAGGGGTAGTTAGCGTCGCCTCTCATGTGGCAGGCCGCGATATTAAGGAAATGATAGTGCTTTTTAAACAAGGGAAAGTTGAAGAAGCACTCCGATTACACCTTCGTTTATATTCTC
Source organism: Candidatus Atribacter alterifermentans (assembly GCA_012517635.1). Classification (GTDB taxonomy): domain Bacteria; phylum Atribacterota; class Atribacteria; order Atribacterales; family Atribacteraceae; genus Atribacter; species Atribacter alterifermentans. The sequence goes on along the minus strand of JAAYUP010000309.1, from coordinate 672 downwards.
TTTTTAAGATAATATTTATTTCTACCAATCCGATACCGATTAAAACTGCATTGAATCTTATGGGTTGGTCAGTTGGAGATGTTCGTCTTCCTCTTAGTAAAATGGAGAAAGAAAAAAAAGAAAAATTGAAAAATACCTTACTTAATCTTGGATATTTGAGTTGAAATATTTTTTAATTTTTGTCATAATAGGTGAACCAAAAAAAGAATAAGGTAATAGCGAAGAACGGGAAGTTCGTCGGAATAATTATAGCGAGGAAGTTTTATGGTGAAAGGCTTCCAATTATTTTCGTTTGAACGAGAGCCCGAGAGCTGATCCTGAAGAAAAGGCTTTTCAAGTCTAAGTAGGGATATCCGGTAAAAACCGTTATGAAAATGAGTAGAACAGGGTGGCACCGTGTACCAATTGGTTCACCCCTGTAGTTCTGTTCGAGAAAACCTCGTCGATAGGACGAGGTTTTTTATTTTAGCGAATAATTATTCATTGTTTTTAAGAATAGATCTTCCTGCCACTTTGTGGCACCAGTTGAGGATGAAAATCCACAATCGACAGGCCATGGCAGGTCGCTATTTTAAAATTAAATTATTGGGGCATGATTGATCATGCCTATTCTTATTCGGTCATGGCGAGGAACCCAACCGTTCTTTGGTTGGATGACGTGAGAATTTCATC
>JAAYUP010000308.1 GCA_012517635.1 Candidatus Atribacter alterifermentans | reverse complement strand
TCTTGTCTCCAATCTTTTCCAGCTTTAATGAAAGCGTCAATATTTTCCAAAGGAACATCCTGAGGAAGATCACAGCCGGTACTGAGAACAAAAGGAGGATGGTTTTTGGTTTTTTCCAAGACTTCCATAGTTTGGATATATATCTCATTCTGATTGGCAGTAAGCATTTCTATGGGGCTCAGATTGCCCATTAACATCACTTGTGGCCCAACAATTTCTGCTGCCTTTTTAAGATTAACCATACTGTCTAAACTCAAACCGGTAATACCTGTATCAGCCATTACTTTTAATAAATGGGTACTATCTCCACAAACATGGAGAATAATCTCAATATCATCGAAAATCCCTACCATTTCCCTATATAGACTGGTTAAATTGTGACGGAATTGTTCCGGTCCAAAAATGACTGCTGTTGGTTCTAATACCATAATCATATCGGCACCGGCATCCCGAAGAGCTTGCGCATACCGCATTACAACATGGAAAGAAAATTCGACAGTTTCGCGAAACAGCTCAGGTTCAATGAGGCTTTTAAGCGCTAATTCATTAGCTCCAATAAGTAAGCCTGCCAGAGTAAGTGGTCCAATAACATAGGCTCCAACCGGGCAGGGGAATGCGCTCCGCATATGATGAAGAGTCTCAATAAATACCGAAACTCGACCATCGCCTAAAATATCTATTTTACGAAATCCCCTTAAATCTTCATGGGTTTTTACCGGATGGTGCTCAACCGATGGAGTATCTTCAAGGGGGAAACGGACTGCTAACCCTAAAGCGCTGGCTTCAACAGAAAGATCCATCATAAAAAACATGGCATCAGGTTGAAAACGATCATAAAGTCGACTGAGCGACTGAAATTGGACGATGTGATTAAACTGATTTTGTTTTATAGTGGTTTTCGTTAATTGGAGTCCTGGATAACCCATTAAAGGAACAATGGGTCGTCTTCCTTGTTCATAAAGCGTTTTGGCTAGCGATGAGAGAGAAAACCGCTCCTGCATTCTTTTTGACATCACCATCACCTCATATATATAAAACAATAAATTATATTTATACTATATACTCGGTTCATGATTTTGTCAATAATTATATAAAATATTTAATATATTATTATATGCGCTTTATAAAGGCATTTATTATTTATCTTTTTGCTTGTTAAAATAATGAGAATTTAAAATGCACGTAATATATTTATTATTCATTTATATATATCAACTGAATTAAAAATTCTTTTCCATGTACTTCATAATTTCTGCCAAAACTTTAGCTCGGTTTTCACCATTTCCCTTCGGGTTATCTTCGTCTAGACATTCCTCCAGGTATTTTTTTAAAATTTCAGTGTGAGAACGACGGAGTAGTGAAATGGTCGCTAATATTTGTTTCAAAATATCAACATGAGCAGCATTATCATGAATGAGACGAATAACAGCATCGAGTTGTCCTCGAGCATTATTTAATAGCTTTAAGCTTTTATTGGGTGTCGTCTTGCGTTCTCTCATATTATTTTCACCCAAATTTTCCGAGAACGAGGACCATCAAACTCACAGAAAAAAATTCCTTGCCAAGTCCCAAGCATTAAATCGCCCTCCTTTATAATAACCAGCGCTGAAGACCCCATTAACGATGCTTTTATGTGTGCTGGAGAATTTCCTTCTTGATGGAAATAATCAAAACGGTCGGGAACCATAATGTTTAACATCCTTGAGATATCGCTTACTACATCAGGATCAGCGCTTTCATTTATAGTTATTCCTGCAGTTGTATGTGGAATCTGAATAATTGCTATACCGTCTTTGATTCTCGAATTTTTTACTATTTCTCGTATCATTCTTGTTATAGAAAGAAATTCTTCTTGTTTTTTTGTTTGCAACTGAATTTCAGTAAACACTCTATGTTTCTCCTTTCACTTCCATTTCAGATGCTTTCAGTTTTCATTCAAGAATTGTTCTTGAGAAAAGTCATTCATAAAATAACCAACATCTCAAAGAAAAAAGATGAGTCTATAAATTTATTTTCTGTTTATAATGAACTACGAGGTCTTTCCCAATCTATTTCTCTCAAAAAGTAATTAAAAACCTTGTGAAAGGATTGCAATGAGGAAAAAAGTTCATTTGAAAATGAATTTTTTTTGGTAATCAATTTCTTAACCTGGCTTCCAAGAGGCAAAATCCAAATACCTACCGGCAGTACACCATAATATTGTTGTTACCCCAATCCACACACCCCTGTTTTCATTCTATCATATCCCGAAGGAAGTCAACATAAAATTAAAGTTGAAAATTGTTTTTTATCCCAGCCCCATCTGTTATACTGAAAAAGTGATGATTATTGTTTTTTCCTTGGAGGTGCTAAATGCCGTCTCCCGTTTTATTTGTTAGCTTGAGAGCTGATAATGAAAGAAATTCAGTTCTACAGAAAGTGAAAAGAATGACCGGTCAACTTCTTGATGAACGCTTAAAAACTGGTGACTTGGTTGCAGTTAAACTCCATTTTGGAGAAAGAGGAAACCATGGCTTTATTCAGCCGGTTTTCTTACGTTATATTGTCGAAGAAGTGAAAGAAAGGGGAGGAAAACCCTTTCTCACTGATACCAACACTCTTTATACCGGCTTTCGTCATAATGCTGTTGATCATCTTGAGACTGCAACATTTCATGGATTCCATTATGCAACCGTTCCTGCTCCTCTTATCATTGCTGATGGTCTTCGAGGAAGTGATTTTTTTGAAATTGAAATCAATCAAAAACATTTTAAAAAAGTCAAGATTGCTTCGGCAATCTATGAAACTGATTTTTTGCTGGTCGTTACCCATGTCAAAGGACATGTTGAGGCTGGATTAGGTGGATCAATCAAAAACATTGGCATGGGTTGTGTTGCTCGTTCCGGAAAGCAGATGCAACATGGAGAAACTTTCATTCCTGATCCCGATCCGCAAAAATGCATTGGGTGTCGGCGCTGTATCACTCATTGTCCAACCCAAGCTCTTTCCCTTGATAACAATCATAAAGCAAAAGTTCAAAAAGACCTTTGTATTAGTTGTGCTGAATGTGTGGTTTATTGTCCAACTGGTGCTATCGCTATCTCTTGGACATCGTCAGCATCTCTTTTGCAAGAAAGAATGGTCGAGCATGCCTTTGGGGTCTTAAAAGATAAAATGACCAAGTGTCTCTTTATTAATTTTTTAACCGATATTAGCCCCGATTGTGATTGTTGTGATTGGCATGATGCCAGTTTGGTTCCCGATATCGGTATTTTAGGGAGTCATGATTTGGTGGCTATCGATTTGGCTTCAGCCGATCTCATTAACCGCTCGATAGGACTTCGAGATTCATCGCTTAGCCATGCATATCAAGGTGGTCAGGATAAGTTCCTCGACGTCCACCCTATTGCAAATTGGCGGACTCAGATTGATTATGCTCAATCTATTGGTTTAGGGAGTACCGATTATTCGTTGAAGGAAGTAAAATAGGACAGGGAATCTCAATGAGATTCCCTTTTGTTCCTTTCAAATTGAAGAAAAAATTGCATACCGTTTTA
>JAAYUP010000307.1 GCA_012517635.1 Candidatus Atribacter alterifermentans | reverse complement strand
AAGAATCCCAATCTTCCAACTCAATAAATTCCCCATCTACTAAAGCCCGAGCAAATCCATTTTTCAGCATATCGTTGAGGAGTTTTTTGTATTCTCCTTTTCGACCACGAATCAAAGGTGCTAGAATAATAATACGGACTTCTTCAGGGTAAGAAAGGATTTCATCAACGATTTGTTGGATGGTTTGACGAGCAATGGGTTTTCCACACTGAGGACAAAATACTTTTCCACAGCGACTAAAAAGAACTCTCATATAGTCGTATATTTCAGTAACGGTACCGACCGTTGACCGTGGATTGTGAGAGGTAGCTTTTTGATTTATGGCAATCGCCGGTGATAATCCTTCGATTAAATCGACATCTGGTTTTTCAATTCTTTCCAAAAATTGTCGAGCATAGGAAGAGAGGGATTCTAAATAACGACGTTGTCCTTCAGCGAAAATGGTATCGAACGCCAGTGAGGACTTTCCTGACCCGCTTAATCCAGTAATAATAACTAATTTATTGTGGGGAATTTCAATATCGATATTTTTTAAATTATGTTCACGTGCGCCTTTAATAAATAAAGAATTGATCAATACCATCACCTTTTTCGCTTCAATTTATTCTTTTTCGTTGATTTGGTTCAGTTTGAATAAGATTGACCACTTGATCGAGAGGTAGTTTTTCGCTGTTTGCGGATATTTTTTTCACTGGTTTGGAAACCAGTTTTTTTGAGTCTAATCAACTCGTCTCGAATCAGTGCTGCCTTCTCAAATTCGAGATTTTGAGCAGCCTTTTTCATTTCCTGGGTTAGCCTTTCAATGAGGTTTTCTTCAGCTACTTGGTCGGCTTCCAACTGATCGAGTTGATACAGAGTATTTTCGGCTTCTGGAGAAAGTCCGACCATCTCAGGGATGAGGGTTCGTACTTCTTTGATTATCGATTCCGGGGTAATATGGTGTATTCGGTTATATTCTAACTGGGTTTTCCTTCTTCTTTCGGTTTCTTGAATGGCTCTTTCCAATGAACCGGTGATCCGATCGGCATAAAGAATTGCTCGACCTTTAATATTCCGAGCTGCCCGTCCGATTGTTTGAATCAAAGAGACTTCCGACCGAAGAAATCCCTCCTTATCAGCATCGAGAACTGCTACTAAAGCAACTTCGGGGAGATCCAACCCCTCTCGAAGAAGATTGATACCAACTAAAACATCGAACTCTCCTGCTCGTAAATCTCGAATGATTCGCGCTCTTTCAATGGTTTCAATTTCAGAATGGAGATATCGTACTTTAATACCTAAATTAAAAAGATAGTCACAGAGGTCTTCGGCACTCCTTTTGGTTAAAGTGGTGACTAAAACCCTCTCCCCTGATTGAATGACTTGCTTTATTTCTTGGAAAAGGTCATCAACTTGGCCAGTTGCCGGACGGATAATAATTTTGGGGTCAATCAATCCGGTAGGGCGAATTAACTGTTCTACAATTTGATCGCTTTTTTGGTATTCATAAGTTCCTGGTGTTGCCGAAACATAAACAACGTATCCTAATTTTGCTTCGAATTCTTTAAAAGAGAGCGGACGATTGTCAAAACAAGAAGGAAGGCGAAAACCAAAATCAACCAAGGCTTTTTTTCGAGATCGATCACCAGCTAACATTCCATGAATTTGGGGAATGGCAACATGAGATTCATCTATGAATAAGAGAAAATCTTGAGGAAAATAATCTATAAGCGTATAAGGCGGCTCTCCAGGCTTTCTTCCATCTAAATGACGGGAATAGTTTTCGATTCCTGAACAGTAGAAAGTTGCTCTTAACATTTCCAGGTCATAACGGGTCCGCTTTTCCAAACGATCGGCTTCAATCAGTTTTCCTTGGGAGAGAAAAGTCTTGAGCTGATCTTGTAATTCTAACTCGATATTCCTCAAAGCGAAATCAAATTGGTCTCGGTCAACGAGATAGTGCTTTGCTGGATAAACGAAAATTTCAGGTAATTTATTGAGGGTTTTTCCACTCACCGGTTCGAAGATTTTTATGCTTTCGACTCGATTCCCCCAGAATTCAAAACGAATGGCTGTCTCACTATAGGCCGGATAAATTTCAATGGTATCTCCTTTCATTCTGAAACAACATGGAGTGAACTCAATTTCATTTCTTTCATAAAGAAGATCAACAAGACGATGGGCAAAGGTATCTCGAGTCCAAGTATCATCGATCCTGACATGGAAAATTCTCTTTCGATATTCTTCCGGAGAGCCGATGCCATAAATACAAGACACCGATGCAACGACCACGACATCATTCCGTTCCATGAGAGCACTGGTTGCCGACAATCGAAGGCGATCGATTTGTTCATTGATGGATGCATCTTTTTCAATATAAAGATCATGCTCGGGAACGTAAGCTTCTGGTTGGTAATAATCGTAATAACTCACAAAGTATTCTACTGCATTATTGGGGAAAAATGCTTTCATTTCACTGTAAAGTTGGGCTGCTAATGTTTTGTTGGGGGATATGATGAGTGTTGGCCGTTGGTAATATTGTATAACGTTTGCCATAGTAAAAGTTTTCCCCGATCCAGTAACACCTAATAAGGTTTGAAACCGAAGCTGGTTTGAAATACCTTTTTTGAGTTTCTCGATAGCCGTGGGTTGATCTCCCCGTGGCTGGTAATCGGATACTAATTGAAAACATCCTTTGGTTGGCACGAGATCACCTAATTTTAGGATCGAAATGGCCGATTTTTTCAATAGCAAGCTGACAGGCTAATGCTATTTTTTGTTGAAGGTTCTCAGGTGTTGTATTATTCTCGATAATAATATGAGATCGCCGTCGTAAACAGGATATAAATTTTTGACTTTTCATTCGGGAACGGATTTCATCAGAAGACAATCCTTTTTGAGAAAGACGAATAAACCTCTGCTCCTCAGGTGCTTCAACAAAAATCAAACAATTGACCAAAGGAATCAGTCCAGCTTCAAATAATACGGCACCATCAATAACAATCATCGCTGAGGGAGGTTGGTGAAGAATTATTTTTTTTAACTGGTTTTTGAAAATGGGATGGCTCATACGATTAAGGAGAAAAAGAAACCTCCAGCTTTTAAAAACCACTCTTCCCAACTTTTTACGGTGTAATTCCCCCTTATGGTCTAAAAATCCTGAACCAAAAGTAAGAACGACCTCTTTCCATAACCGTTTTCCTTTTTGAGAAAGGTCACGAGATAGACTGTCGAGGTCAATGATCGTTGCATTCAACTTCCTCAATTCGTTAGCAACTGACGATTTTCCTGAACCAGTTGCCCCACCAACTCCAATTATTGGAACCGAACCTTTTATTTTACCCATTGGTCCATTGTTTTAACCCAAATAAATATTGATATATTCCTGAACCGGGATTTTCCAAGAAAAATCTGAAGTCATAGCGTTTTTAACCATGACTTTCCAGAGCTCAGGATCAGTATTATACCAGTTGAGAGCCCGTTCAAGGGCTAATATAAATTCGTCTGATCGATAATTGTCAAACTGAAACCCATTGTTCAGAAATGGGTTGAATCGATAATCAATCACTGTATCAATCAATCCACCAGTTTTTCTCACTATTGGGATGGTTCCATATCGCATGGCGATCATTTGACTGATACCACAAGGTTCAAAGCGAGACGGCATTGCCAACATATCCGAAGCTCCATAAACGAATCGGGCTAAACTATCGTTAAAAGTCGTTTCGACATGAAGATTGGGATATTTTTTCGCATATTCGGTTAAGGAATTTTCATAGGCAGCTTCTCCCACTCCCAGGAAAAACCAACACAGAGGGAGATTAAAGAGTTTGTCTGGATCATTCAGGATAAGATCCAACCCTTTTTGTTCAACTAATCGAGAAATAAAAGAAATGAGCGGTAGTGAGGCGTCCTTTCCTTTTAAGTCAGGAAAATACTGTTGATAAAAAGCGAGTTTATTTTGGCTTTTTACTTCCAGCTGATTGATGGTATAAGGATAGGGAAGATTTTTCTCGGTAGCCGGATTGAATAGATCGGTATCGATTCCATTAACAATACCAATAATTGGTTTTCGTACCCCAATGGCTCGGATGAGTCCATCCAACCCCTCGCCCCCCTCAGGGGTAGCTATTTCTCGAGCATAACTGGGACTCACGGTGGTGATGACATCGGAAAAGACTAAACCGGCTTTCAAAAGATTTAAATTTCCGTAAAACTCCAGATAATCATGAGTAAAAAAATGGCCTGGTAAATTGACAATTTTAAAAAGTTCACTACTTCCTATACCTTGGTAGGCTAAATTATGAATGGTGAAGACAACTTTTTTAGGTTTTTTCCGGTAGGAAGGCCAATACATTTTGGTATAAGCACAGAGCAAAGCGCTTTGCCAATCGTGACAATGAAGGATGAAGGTTTCCTTTTGAGTCCTCACAATAAACTCAAACACGGCTCGAGAGAAAAAAATGAAGCGTTTTAGGTCGTCACCAAATCCATACTTTTTTTCCCGATTAAAAAATTCCTCTCCAGCTACTGCAATGATTTGAAGGTCTTTTTCATTTCGAGTGAGATAGGAAGCTTTTACCATACTTTCTCCAAAGGAAAAGGTGATATCCTGTTCCGGATGAAACTGAAACTCGTTAAGGAGCGAGGAATAGGCAGGTAAAAAAAGTTTGACAGCAAAATCATATTTGGGAAGATATTTGGTAAGAGCTCCAACTACATCACCCAATCCTCCGCTTTTT
>JAAYUP010000306.1 GCA_012517635.1 Candidatus Atribacter alterifermentans | reverse complement strand
AGATTGAGCTCCTTTTAAGAAGAATTTCTCTTTTCAAATGGAAATATTATAATAACCAATAAACTGATTATAATGGTGAATGGAAAAATCTAAATAAACGGTTTTTTCGATAAACAACCTAAAAACGGAGGTAAAAGTATGATACCAATTAAAACTGCATTAATAAGTGTTTCTGACAAATCCGGTTTGGCTGATTTAGCTACTACCTTTTCAAAACTCAATATTTCCATGATTGCAACCGGAGGAACTGCACGATTCATTCGAGAATTGGGATATCACGCCAAAGAGGTTTCAGAAGTAACCGGTTTCCCAGAAATATTAGGGGGTCGGGTAAAAACACTCCATCCCATAATCGAAGGAGGAATATTAGCTCGTCGCGATCGAGAGGGAGATAAAAACGATCTCAAAACCCATAACATTAACCCGATTGATTGCGTCGTTTGCAATTTATACCCCTTTGAAAAAATGATAGATTCTCGAGAAACTTCTCTAGACAAAGTGGTTGAGGAAATCGATATTGGAGGAATCACTCTTCTTCGGGCATCAGCAAAAAATTTTAAACATGTGGTTATTCTGTCTTCTCCTTCACAATACCCTTTATTCATTAAAGAATTAGAAAAAAACCACGGTTTTTTCCCTTCCAGTTTATCTGGACAATTTGCAACTCAAGCATTTTTAAAAAGCTCGGAATATGATTCTCTTATCGCCAATTACCTTACAAAATTAATTGATAATCAAATCGATGATTTTCCTTCTTATTTATCAATAATAATGAAGAAAAAAAATTCTCTTCGCTACGGAGAGAATCCTCATCAAAAAGCCGCATTGTATGAAGATCTTTCTCTTGATCGTCAAGGTTTCATTCATACTTATCAACAATTTGGTGGAAAAGAATTATCGTTTAATAATCTCTATGACACTCAAGCAGCTTATTCTTTAGTTCAGGAATTCGACCAACCAGCAACGGTCATTGTCAAACATAACAATCCCTGTGGAGTAGCAATCGATGCAGAACTCGCCCGATCGGCTGTGAAAGCTTTGGAGTGTGATCCAGTATCAGCTTTTGGTGGCATTATCGCTTTTAATCGAACTGTCGATTCCGAAACTGCAATGGTTTTTAAGAGTTTATTTATTGAGGTGGTTATCGCTCCTGACTTTCACCCTGAAGCTCTGAAGGTTTTTGAAACGAAGAAGAATTTGAGAATTTTAAAGGCTCCTTTGAGCGCCTCAGCTGTATATGATATTAAAAAATTGGACGGTGGATTTCTTGTTCAGGATCCTGACCGGCTTAGCTATGATTCGAATCAGCTCAAAACTGTAACGAAACTATCCCCCAACGATCAGGAACGAGAAAGTCTTTTATTTGGTTGGACGGTGGCCAAACACGTTAAATCAAATGCTATCATTCTAACCAAAGGATTACAAACGGTAGGAATTGGTGCTGGTCAAATGAGTCGGATTGATTCTCTAAAAATCGCCTGTCTTAAAGCTGGAGGAAAAGAAGTGGGATCAGTTTTAGCCTCAGATGCCTTCTTTCCTTTCCCAGATGTAGTCGAAGCTGCCGCAGAGCATGGAATAACTGCTATTATCCAACCTGGTGGGTCAATCCATGATCAAGATTCTATCGATGCCTGTAATCGTTTAGGAATTGGTATGATCTTTACCGGAATTCGTCACTTCCGACATTAAAGCAAAAAACAATGAACAAAAGGTGAATAGTGATAAACGAATAACCTTTTTATTTTTTGTTGGCTTTTGAATCAAAGGAACTTATCTTTTTCCGTTTTTTATGATTCATGAGTGAACATCGTTAAGACTACCGAGAAATGGATTGAGAATGGAGAAACACAAATTGATTAGATCTCGCTTGGAATTTTTATCCTTAAGCAGTTACCCAAAACCACTGGATGCCTTTCCTTAAAATAAAAAATGCCAATTCCGCCCGGAAACTTAATAAGACCGGGCGGAATTTTGATTGCGATTAACTCGGGTAGAAATTTCGTGCATTAAATCTTTCATTGAAAAATAACTCTTAATATATTTATCATAATAAAAACGATAGATTTCATGGTTTTCTTTATTCGGATAAATTTGTCCGGATATTTGCACCATTTTCAATGTTGCATCAGGAATGGTATTATAAAAACCAGCTCCAACCGCAGCGTAAATAGCCGTCCCCAAAGTACTAGCTTCTTCAACTGTTGTTAAATATATTGGAATATTAGTCACATCAGCATGAATCTGCAACCAAAGCTTGCTTCGAGCTCCACCACCACTGGCATACATTTCTTGAGCATCAAAACCATCTTGCGCTAATACTTCCAGAATATGAAAGGTCCCATAAGCCGTGCCCTCATACATTGCCCGAAGCAAATGGGCTTTGGTATGGCTAAGAGAAAGACCCCAAAATGCCCCACGAGCTAAGGGATCTTGGTAGGGACTCCGATTCCCCTGGAAATGATCAAGAACTATTAATCCATCAGAACCGGGCGGTACCTGAGCAGCAATTTTATCCAATACATCAAATAAGCTTTCTCCAATATCACAGGCTTCTTTACATTCCTGAGCAGCAAAATTGTCACTAAACCATTTAATGATCGAACCGGTGGAACTCTGACCGCCTTCCAAAATCCACATATCAGGAAGGACCGCTCCCTGGTATGGACCCCAAATTCCCTTGCTAAATATTGGTGTTTCTGATAAGGCCATATGGCAGGTAGAGGAACCGATTACTATTGCTAAGCGTTGGGGATGAACGACGTCTAATCCAACCATAGCGGCATAAGCATCAATTCCACCTTGAATAACCGGAATTCCAGGTATGAGACCAAGTTCATGGGCGGCTCGTTTTGTTAATTCACCGACCGGTCTCCCCACTGGAATTAACTCTCGAGGCCATTTCTGGAGAACTTCTTCAAAATTTAAATCCTTTAAAATTGATATTTGCCAACCATCTTCGGTTGGACAATAATTCCACTTGCAAATGGCGTTGTTGAGTGATGTTACCCAACGATCGGTAAGTTTAAAAACCACCCAATTCTGGCATTCAACGATAAAATCAGAATTGGTAAAAATATCCGGTAAGTTCTCTTTGAGCCAAAGAGCTTTGGGAATCATCCATTCTGGTGATTCATGGCCACCGGCGTATCGTAAAATCGGATTTTCGGTAGCATTAATTCTCGCTGCTTGATCAAAAGCTCTTACATCCATCCACATAATAGCTCGATATTTGGGATTCCCAAAACGATCTACGGGTAATACGGTACAAGAACTGGCACTCACACTAATCGATGCAATTTCTTCTGGTTTGACTTCTCCCTCATAAATACAACGTCGAACCGTATCTTGGACAGCCTTCCACCAATCCATAGGATCTTGCTCTGCCCATCCTGGACGGGGATGGTATTCAGGATAAGAATAAAAAGAAAGGACAACAACATTTCCTCTTAAATCAAATATCCCACTTCGCAAACCCTGTGTTCCTACATCAATACCAAGAAAATAAGGCGCCCTGGTCTCCGCCATAATTGAACCCTCCGGATATCCAATTTCAAAAAATTCATGGAATTTATAACTTGACTTTATCCGTATTTCGTTTTTCAAAACCTTTATTTCATTATGACATAAATTAAATGATATTGAATACTTTTTTTGATTTTTTTATATTTATCCTGAAAAATACTAAAACGATTTTTTATAAATAATCCATTGAAAGCAACGAACCAGAATCTTATTCCAGACTTTCACCCTCATCCTCACCTTCTCCCATCAAGGGAGAAGGAACTCATTCATTCTTTTTAATTATTTTTTCCCTCGCCCCTTCATGGGAGAGGGTTAGGGTGAGGGGGACTATTTTCATCCTCAACTGATGCTGCAAAGCAGCATGATGATCTATTATGTT
>JAAYUP010000305.1 GCA_012517635.1 Candidatus Atribacter alterifermentans | reverse complement strand
TGAAAATAATCGCTCCTTGACATAGGAGGAATCTCTAATATGTGGCTTCCTTTTTTGTGGAAAAACGAGTTGCATAAGATGAGCAGGTTGCGTATTAAAGGAATTATTAAATTGGATAGACCCTTAAGTAACAAGCAATTCAATGATCATTACGAGAGTATTCTATATAGTGGCTTGGTCATTTCTTTCGATAGCACAGTATTACGATAAATCATTTACTATAAATAATAACTAAGATCTTAATCACCTTCTAGGCATGTCATTTCTTTGTCCCCACAATGTAAAGATCTTTTATTGTGACATTAATACCGCCTTGCAATTTAGCCCAAAATCCGATTTTGTCAAATTTTGGGTTAGAACAGTCAAAATTGTTCCAAGCCTTTGCGCTTGAAGAGAAGTTTGGTTGTTTTTGATCAAGTCCAGAAATGTATCTGGAAAAATCAAGAGGCGAATCGTCATACTCTAATAATATTTGTTTCTCATAAAAACTCTGTTCTCCTCTTGAACTTGTGTTGTATGAGAATAATTCGATATAGTACATTTCTGACTCGTCTTCTAATGTGGCCAAGTTGTCAGGCCTGTCCCATTGCTTATCATGTTCGAAATCAATGGAGAGACGCCACTTAGTTGCACCCGTGGAAACTCTTGCGACAATATATGATTCTGGACCTGTTTCACATAAAAAATCAATAAACATATTTGACTCAGGAAAAAAGTTATCATGAGTTTCCTGATAATTATCGTTATCTGTTTTATGCAATGAGAAATAAACCATAATATTGGTAATCCTCAAATCGTCGATTGAGTTAACGATAGATGGGTCCGGTCTTATCCAACTCTCAGATTGTTGGCCTCCGGTTGTCCAAGTTAACCCATTTTCGCTAACTAAGAAATCCGCACCACTAGTTTCAAAAAAACGTTTGACGTCGAAAACTGACATACGCGAAAAATCGTAATGGATTATTACTTCTTCACCAGCAACCTCAGGCCATTTAAGAAAAGGGTCATATGGTTCGGAAGTGGGATCGGAATTTGTCACAGTAATCTGAGGTGTGTTCTTATTGAGCGTGGGTTTACTCGTTGGTGCTGGTGTTGTTGTGGACGTGGGGGGGGCTGTGATTATACCAGTCGGTGTGGGCGGTGTTTGCTGGAGTGAACTGATCTCATATTGAGTAGGGATACTTTCGACAGATGGAAATGGCGGAAATTGACATCCAGCAAGTATTCCAAAGAACATTCCGAAAATTATTGTGCTTATGAATCTGACTTGGACGTTATTATGGTGACGCATCAGGCTAGCCAATGTTTTCAAGTTATTTGTTTTTTTCTAGCTTGGACACAGATCGCAAAAGAGATGCTTACCTGAAGACCTAGTATCAAATAAAGCGCAATTTTGTACAGGCAAAAAGCCAGATTAACCGAATCCTTCAACTCGACTGGGACAATAACTTTTGGATTGCTGAGTATTGCAGCGTTAAATGTCACTAAACAATATATTAAAAGAGCGGAGATTGTTGTGCAAGCCCAGGACAAAATTATAGAAGCCCACGAAGAAAATTTGTAAACCTTTGATGATTCTTGGGGTAACGAGGATCGCTTTGCCTCTAGTGAACTGAAAAACTGAAGCAGAATTGCTATTTGAGATGCCAAAGTAAAACCTAATAATACGCCGGTTCCAGAAATCAATCCTTGGAAAAAATCTATACCGTTCACATTTTCTGCCGGCATTTTCTCCTCCCAGCTAAAAGCCCCAATATCGGAATTTTCAAAGTTAAGTATAACATCTTAAATTGCGATTATTGTTTGCTGTATTGATTTTTCATTTTCTTTAGATAACGCAAATATAGGACTATTTAGAAAACAACAATTAGAGCCCAAACTAAGTCTACGTATTTGCTTTCGCGCCGTCCTTGCGCCGCACGCGCAGCACGGTGATTTTTGTGGGGTGGTTATAAGGCGCGGGAGAGACAGGCGGGCTGTCTTTGATGGTCTCTGGGTAACC
>JAAYUP010000025.1 GCA_012517635.1 Candidatus Atribacter alterifermentans | reverse complement strand
CAAAATACTCCCACCTCCAACTAAAATAAGCGGCATTGGATCAGAAGAAAGTTTCATCTTGTCGACAGCTTCATTGAACATATTGCGAATGATCCCCAATACTTGCTGGACAAATCCTTCATCCAGATGGCTCACTCGAGAAGCATCACCAATCGATGCCATTCCAGCACGGACGGCTATATCGGTGGTAGTAAGGGTCTTTCCTCCAAACACCAAGGCTTCTTCAGTGATTAGATACCCAACGCTTTCCGGACCTACTTTTATTTTCCCATTGTGTTCGGTTACAATTGTTCTACCTCCCAAACCAAGGGATATTAAATCGGGCATCCGGAAATTGGTTCGAACACCTCCAATTTCTTCAGCAACCGATGACTCGCGTGGAAAACCTTTGTTAATGACTCCCACATCACTGGTTGTGCCACCAATATCTAATACAATCGCTTCATCAACACCACTTAAATATGAAGCGCCCCGTATGCTATTGGTCGGACCACAAGCCACGGTTAAAATTGGATAATTCATGGCATAATCTATCGACATAAGTGTTCCATCGTTTTGACAGAAAAAAATAGCGGCTTTTTGAATTCCCTCTTGTTGAAGCCCTTTGATAAAAGCTTGAGCAGTCGTTTTGGCAACATGATGGAGAGCAGCGTTGAGGATAGTGGCATTTTCTCTTTCTAGAAGACCGATTGAACCAATTTCATGGGAAAGTGAGACGGGAATGTCTCCTAATTTTTCCCGAATCATTTCGGCAACTTTCAATTCATGGGCTGATGAAATAGGGGAGAAGACTGAAGTAATAGCTATGGCATCAACTTTTCCTTTTAATTCGGAGACACAGGTTAGAATCTCACTTTCATCAAGATGAGTAATTTCTCGTCCGTCGAATTCGTGGCCACCTTGGATAATGTAATAATTTTCTCCAACCGCTGAAACCAAGTCCTCCGGCCAATCTACCATGGGAACAACTGCCATGGTTGCCGGTTTGGCAATTCGAATAACTCCCACCCGGCAAAGTCTCTTCCTTTCAACAATGGCATTAGTACAGTGAGTGGTTCCCAACATGGCAAAACGTATTTTATTCCGATCTACATGAGAACTTTCAAGAACCTGATGGACCGCATTCAAAATCCCGGAAGTTACATCAGCAGTGGAAGGGGTTTTTGTCTTGCTTATTAATTCATGGTTTTGGTCGATGAGCACAGCATCGGTATTGGTGCCCCCGACATCGATTCCGAGACGGTAAATCATTGATGGTTTCCTCCTTCGCTGATGAGTTTTTCAACCGGTATATAATCGACATCATATCCAAAATAGCGGGGTCCTACGGTTTCAATCCCCTTTGGCGTCCGCCACTTTGGATCGCAGGGAATACTCAACACCAAAACCCGATGACCATAACGAATAGCTTCGGTGGTGACCGGAATAGCGCTGTCCAAGTTAACAATACAGATTAAATCGGGAACCGAGGCGATAATTTTTTCGTCACGAATGGCAATTAAGTTCTCGTTTTGAAATTGGACTTTGAGGTTTTTCCCTCGATAGTCTTCGAAGCCTTCAATTTGAGCTTCGCCTCGCACAAAGCCTCCCTCAGTACGACGTAAAACATCAATCACTTTTCCCTTGAAAAGCTCAAAACCTCCGGTCACCTCTAAAAGATTTTTAATGGGATTTTTACCCTTTTTTCGAGCAGTAAGGATCGATTCCCCTATTTTAGCTGAAAGTGAAAGAGTATTTCGAATACAAGCTTCCTTAAGGACCTTGCCTAACATTTGATAGATACTGAGCATGACCGATCCGCCCATGGTGACACAAATATTTCGAGCCAAAGTCTCTGTCCAAAAATTATTAATACTTTCCATGATTACGGTATTTCCCTTTTCATCAGCAATAATCATGGGCGTTGCTGAAACATCCCAAAGATGGAAGGAAGTCATTTGCAACTCAGGAAAAGCCCGTCCCATTCCATCGCAATCCAAAAGTGGAATTCCAGTTCTGGCTGCAACCGATATCGGAATCATTGAATTGACTCCACCGGCTTCAATGGGAAGAGTGGCATAAATATCCTTTCCGGAATATTTCTTAATCCCGTTAAAAGCTCGGAGGACTTCTTCGCCATTGGCCAGTTTCTCAATGAGAACCGTTGGTGCACCCATCATGGCAGTTGGAACAATAACGGCATCGTCGGGAACTTCGTCAGGATCAACGAGCTGAACTGGCCCGTTTTGTTTTATCGCCTGAATGGCCATCAGTTTACCCAGGTGTGGATCGCCACCACCACCGGTTCCCAGAAGAGCAGCCCCGAGAGCGATATACTCTACATCTTGAAGATCAATAAATTTCATTTTTTACCTCCATACAGTTTTTAAGCTTTCTTTTTGGTTGGAACCGGTTGAGGTTGCTTAACAACTGAAATCAATACAAGATAAACAACAAAGGATACAATGATGGCATTGATTGGAGCAATACCAGCTTTAAGATAAATTCCTACCAGTGCCCCGATTAGCCAGGAGATAATTCCTACCCAATTGGCTCCTGGATATCTAAACCACTTGGAGGGATCTCCTTTCTTTTTTACCCAGTAATCGGCAATCATCACTCCGGCAACTGGTGGTATGGTAGAAGTTAAAATACTCAGAAAATTGAGAAAGTAGTTCATAATTCCAGCAACAGCCAGCACGGTTCCTAAAATACCTGCCACAGCAGTAGCCAAGGCCCGTTTTGAATCAGACAGTTGAAATAAGTTGGTAAGAGCTATTCCAGCCGAGTAAGCGTTGATGGTATTCGTTGTCCAAGTTGCCAGGATGAGAATAATCAAACCCAAAACCGGAGCTCCCAAAGCTGACATAACCTGAGTAATATCATAAGTACCAGCTAAGAGCGACATCACCGAACCCATAAAAAGCATAGCGACTCCAGCCGGCCAGACACCCCATACTGATGAAAGAACTGCATCTCGCCGATTACGTGCATAACGGGAAAAGTCACCGGCAATAACACCTCCAACTGCAAAAGTACCTACTGCCAGGGCTATTCCTTGAACGAGGGGGAAGGGAGTAGGAGGTTGATACGAGGAAAGAATTGAAGAACCGTATTTTACAAAAGACGAATAGGTTCCATAAATACTCAGAATAATCAAAGCTGGAACAGCAATATAATTCAAATATTTTACTGCATTAAACCCAATAATCGCAGTACTGAGCATGATTAATCCCCAAATTAATGATGAAATCCAAATTGGAAAATTCACACCCAACCAAGTATTCAATACACTGCTAAAAGCCGCACCACAAACGTTTGCTTGAACACCAAACCACCCTAAGGTTGAAATCCCCAAGATTAACGATATTAAAACCCGAGAACCACTAAAACCAAAAGAAGGAATGGCAGCACTGACCGTCGGTCTTCCTAAATCGGCTGCTTGCATTCCCTGGAAACTCATATAAATTACCACAATGGTATAGCCAATAATACCAGCAAGCAGAGCATGTAATAAATTCAAACCGGTTATTAAAGCTCCACCCATCATCAAGGCCGGAACACAAATCATTGTTCCAATCCAGATCAAAGCGATACTCGGCCAACTTTGACGATTTTCCTTTGGTACAGCTTCTAATGCATATTTTTCAAAAACATCTTCACTTTTCTTTGTAGTCATGTTCTCATCCCCCTTAAAATACTGATTGCAGTATTCTATTCGAAAACTATTACAAATATATAAACACTTATAAAATCTTTATTTTCATTATTTATATGTATAATATAGAACCGCTAAAAAAGCTTTAACTATGAATCAAGCCGCTCCCATAGATTCCTTTCTTTATTAGTAGGAATCTGATATGTCTTTTTGCTCTGAGTCAGTTTTAAATTAACCAGGGTTTCCAGATATTTGAGAGCAGCCGATACCGGATAAATGAGCGGGACTCGATACCCTCGTCTGAAAAGCTCCGCAGAAAGTTCATCGGCAACACCTATCATACCAGTACAACCCAAAATAAGAGCATGAGCCTGGTCTTCACAAAGTGCCTTTTCTGATTCTTCAACCAATGCATTCATTAATTTGTCTCGATTGCCTAATTCAAGAACCGGAATATTGACCCATCGGATTGACGCTAATTTTTTCCCAACACCGGCTTCATAGGCCAAGTTTTCCAACAAGACAACGACACTTTCCAAAACGGTAATCACTGAGAAACGGTGGGCAAGGTCGGCCGCAAAAAGCATCGAGGTTCTTCCCGGACCAACTACCGGAATTTCTAAACGTTCTCGAGCTGCAGCCAGTGCAGGATCCCCCATGCAATCAATAAACACGCCATCGAATCCTTGCTTTTGAGCATTTTCCGCTAAATGAAGAATTCCTGGCGCACAGGCGGCCTCATCATAAGCTGATTCGATAGAAGCCGATCCATAAGGAATACATTCTACATCGATTTCTGTCCCCGGTGACAAAAATTGTTTCACCTCTTTCTCGGTTTCTGCCTCAAATAATTTGGTAATTATTGGTACAATAATTTTAAGTTTCACAGTATTCTCCTTTGTAGATATTTTTTAATATATCTAAATATATTTACGATAAAATATAAACAATTCACGTAACAAAAGATTAATAGGATATTGGAGTATTAGTTAGTCCTGACTTATAACTATCGCCCTTAGATAATGTTTACTAAATAATACAAGATTAGTTATTAATGCTTTGGTTGTCAAGAATAAGAAGAAAAAAGCGAAGCAGAAAGGAGAGGGAATTTTCATTTTCGGGGATAGATGATCATGCCACTTCATGGCACCAGATGAGGATGAAAATCCAAGATTCGACATGCCATGGCATGTCGCTACATTATATGAAGAGCGGGCGCGATAAAGGCGGAGGGGGTGAGGGGGAGAAAAAAATAAAGAATAAAAAGAATTACAAGATGAGATCCTCACGCCCTCAAAAAACGAGGGCTCAGGATGACGCCTTTTTTAAAAATCT
>JAAYUP010000304.1 GCA_012517635.1 Candidatus Atribacter alterifermentans | reverse complement strand
TAAAGATCTCAAAAAACCATTCGAGTTTATGATTACTATTTTTGATTCGAGTGGCTCAGTTTCAAGTGAGCACAGGTGGCTCACTTTTTGGTTGACATTCACATATGAGGGGGGAGGTGGTTGCATATCATGACATATATACCCCGTTCCCAAGTCGCTAGCAGGGACAATAAAAAAACGAGGGCGGCATTTCAAGAACCCGAGTGAACCCAGTTTCCTGGATAACGAACCCCACCAGCCACACCCCTTCTCAAATAACATTGATTATTTTAATCTGGAATGCTTCGTTATACTCTCAAAATTGTATGATAGATCCTTAGTCGTTATTGGCGGAAGAAGCCGAGGAGAAGAGGACGTAAGGGAAGAGAGGACGAATGTGTGAAATTTTCGCCGTTATATTCAGGAGTCCGGTGTTTTTTACCGGAGGACGTGAGAATCTCATCTTTTATCTTTTTCCATAATCCCAATTCCCCCGAAATTCAAGAATCAAGACCTGACCCCCATAAGTACTCTAAACCTCTATCCCGAAGAGGAAACGCATCAAAAAACCGATGAAAAAGCTAAAACCGGCTACCCCAAAACTCAGCCCTATCATCTCTAAGAAGCGGCTCCCAAAAGGTGCTCCCTGAGCTACCGAAAGGTAATAGTTAAAAAAAGCAATAATAGCAACCGACACTGCCAAAGTACATACTAGACAAAAGTAATAGTTAGTAAAAAACAGGTAAGGCAGAATTAACAAAATCACAGTCATTATATAGGCAAAGCCTGTATAAAAGGAGGCTCGGACAGGGTCTTTAGCTTGCCCTTCTGATTTGGTAGATAAATACTCAGAAGCTGACATAGATAGAGCAGCCGCAATTCCTGTAACCAAACCGGTCATGGCGATCAGTCGGGTATTCTGTAAAGCTAAGGTAAAACCAGCCAGAGCACCAGTTAATTCTACCAGAGCATCGTTTAGCCCCAATACCACCGATCCAATGTAGTGAAGTCGTTCTTCGTCTATAAGCTCAAGTAAGGCATGTTCATGCTTGTTTTCCTCTTGCATAATAGTATCAATCTGGGGTATAACTTCTGAAAGTTGGTCATAATTTGCCTGTGCTTTCTCTTCGCCATTTTCCATAAGTTTAACCCCAAAAGTTAGTCCAAAAATACGGCTTATCCAGTAGTATTTTTGGACTTCAAACCAATCCGGTTTTACTTCTCTTTGGGTATAATTTTTGAAAGTGTGATAATGTCGCAGCTCCTCCTGGGCAATTTGTTCTAAAACCTGCCGGTTTTCCGGGGATTTTACTTTCTTGGCCAAATTTAGATAAATATAGTTTTCGGTAATCTCGTTTCTCTGGTATTCTAACAACTGTTTTTGTAATTCCAGGGAGATATCCATCTTTTACCTCCTTTAGGAGAACTATAGGGGAAAATACCTTTTACAACCCCCTGAAAAAGAAAAAAACTGAAAGGATAAACCCTTACTGTAAACAGTAGTTCCACTCCCAGTTTTTCTACCAGTAACAGCGCTTTGTCTTCGGAGTATATAATTTGGAAAGAGAAGGCACATTCCTGGTGCGCCCGAGAGGATTCGAACTTCCAACCTACGGCTCCGGAGGCCATCGCTCTATCCGATTGAGCCATGGGCGCACGCAAAATTAAAGATTGTTGCCAGGTTATGCGATTTTTGTTGACTTAAATAAGAAATCGGGTTCCATACTCCCAGAGAAACAGAAGGAAGGAGAAACCCAATGAGAAAGATTGAAATAAATCTTATCCTTCAGTTTAAGATACCAAAAAGTGGATTAAACATCAATGGAGTTCTCCTGGGTGATAGCGTCAACTCATTGTAGGAATATTTTTGTTTTTTCTCCCTATATTTAGTTTAGGCCTCGCCCTTCCATTTTACAAGTTGCTTGAGTCAGGTATGCCCTCCTGTAGCAATCTCCTTCTTCGCTTCTACTGGTTCAAAAAAGCGAAGTTACCATGGAGTACTTTTGCATGCCTTGCAAAGAGGTAAAGGGAGCAATAGAGTGAATCCCCTCTATCTCCTCAGTTTTGATTTTCCGAATTAATGATAACCGAAACCTGTCAAAGAGGGCTTATAAGGGCAATTTTAAATCAGAACTTAACTTTTAGTTTTAGCTACTTCTCGGTTCACCATATAAGCACATAGAACTATAATTATCCCGATTACTATGTGTATCCAGAGCGAAGCCCCTTTCACTCCAGCAGCAATGGGACAAATTATGGTTATAATCCCTATTATCAGGTTTATCCAGTTGTAAACCATTTTTCCCATCTCCTTTTTTAACCCTATAATCCTATAAGCCCTCTTTAAGAAATGATATACTAAAAAATCTCATTATTCAATTTTTAGGTATGAGATTAGACGCGTATGTCCCATGAGTGGCATCATGTAACTTAACGGTGCCTGGCACTCAGTTAATAGTTATACATTATCATCTTTAAAATGAAAAACAGAACAAATTCAAAAATCAAGACCTGACCCCACAGGTTCGTGATTTATTTAATAAACGAGTAAATGAATGCTTTTTGAGGCATAATTATGGTATAATATGGCCACATAAGGAGGTCAAATAATTATGCCAAAAATTATTCCAATTCGCGATTTAAAAAATACAAGTATGATTTCACAGATGTGTCATGAATCGGATGAGCCTATTTTTGTAACTAAAAACGGATACGGGGATATGGTTATCATGAGCATGAAAATATATGAAGAAAAGATGTTCATGTCCGATGTATACCGTAAGCTGAAGGCTGCTGAAGAGCAATTGACGGAGGGGAAAACCCTTAACGGGGATGAATCTCTGAAGAGTATTAAAGAAAAGTACAATGTATAAGCTAGTTGTCACAGAACTTGCTCATCAGGATTTGGATAGTATTATATCGTACATTGCCATCCAATTGGCGAATCCGACGGCTGCGTCAGATTTTCTTTACGAGGTTGACAAGTGTTACGGCTATCTGAAAAGCAATCCGGTGATGTATTCCAAATTTGGGATCTGAGGGGTCAGGTCTTGATTCTTGAATTCTATAAATATTATAGCTGTGACTAGAGGAAAGCGATATCGGTTCTCTTGGGTTACCTAAATAGCATACCATTTTGCACG
>JAAYUP010000303.1 GCA_012517635.1 Candidatus Atribacter alterifermentans | reverse complement strand
TCTATCCTGAAAACACACGGGCATGATAAATCAAGCCCCTACAAAAGATTTTTTAAAAAGGCGTCATCCTGAGCCCTCGCTTTTCGAGGGCGTGAGAATCTCATCTTTTAATTCTTTTTATTCTTTATTCTTTTCTCCCCCTCGCCCCCTCAGCCTTTATTGCGCCCGATCTTCATATAATGTAGCGACATGCCATGGCATGTCGAATCTTGGATTTTCATCCTCATCTGATGTTACGAAAGTGGCATGAGTGTTTATTCACTATTTTAAAAAAAATGGTAATAGTAATCTCCCCTATTATTAAAGAAAAGGGATAGAAAAATTACTGTTCTTCTCGGGTTAGATTACTAATCATTGTGTTGACTTTTAATAAATCTTTATATATCAGCTGATAAATCTGATAACGATGACTATAATTTTTTAGATAGTTTTTATTTGGTTGTATCGAATCCTCAAAGGAAACCATTTCATTAATTGCTTCTTCAAAACTTTTAAATGCTCCCTTAGCAATTCCTGCCAACATAGCAGTGCCAAGGGCAACTGCTTCGCCGGTTTTTGGAGTGATCAAGGCCTTCTGAAGAATGTCGGCTTTAATCTGAAGCCATGTTTTGGAACGAGAACCGCCACCAATTGCTCGTAAGCTGTTTATAGCCAATCCAAACTGTTCGTACAAATCTAAATTTATTTTCATCTCATAAGTGAGGCTTTCCAAAATCGCTCGTATTATTTCTCCCTTGCTTGTTGCTAAAGTTAGACCAATTATTGCCCCACGTGATTTTTCATCAAGGTATGGTGTTCCCGTGCCAGAAAAATGCGGAAGAACAAAGACTGAAGCTGGTCTATTTGGTATTTCTTTTAATAAGAGATCATAAGCACTCCCACCAATTTGAGCTGCTTTTTCAAGCTCTTCATATCCAAATTCATCCCGAAACCAACGAAGTACAACTGCACCTGATGCGATATAAGCTAAAGTAATGTAAGAATCTTTCACAACATGGGGATAACAGCAAAAGCTATTTTCTAACATTTCTTTGCTAAAAAAAGCATTTTCTCCAAGATTAAGTGCTACACATTCTGAAGTTCCTATTCCATACATCGCTTCACCGGGATTTTTTACCCCACACCCCAAAACTCCACAAGGTTGGTCATGACCACCAGTTGCAATAAAAAGGTTTCTCGGAAGACCACTCATGCTGGATATTTTTGGACTAATGGTTCCAGCTATGCTTCCTGATGGAACAGCCTGAGAAAGCTTTCGGGGGTCAATTCCTGCCAATTTACAAATTTTTCCCGACCATTCTTTTTTGACGACATCAAAAAGCATGGTCCGTGCTGCTAAGGAATAGTCAATAACTGGCTGATCTTCCGTCAATCGATAAATAATATAATCCTCAACACAACAAAACTTCCAGGTTTTTTCAAATACCTCTGGACAAATGTCTTTGAGCCAAAGAATTTTATTTACCGTATACATACCATGGAGAGGCATGCCGGTTATCTGAAAAATATTATAAGGGTCTTCTTTTTCTAACCAAT
>JAAYUP010000302.1 GCA_012517635.1 Candidatus Atribacter alterifermentans | reverse complement strand
ATAGAGATTCAACTGCGATGGAAGAACGTCTTCGAGGCCTATACTGAATGGAGAAAGGCTCTAGACTCAATCGGAATAATGTCATTTCAAACCTCAGATAGTAAAATAAAATTGGACGAGATGAGGGGATTTTCAAATTCTCAAATGCCACTTCCAATTACAGTGATAAACAAAAACGATTTTCCTGCCGCTAGGATTTTTTCTTTAATGCATGAATTAGCACACATCCTCCTAAGGAAAGAGGGTATATGCGAATTTGAAAATGTCGATGTTCTTGCCGAAGAGGAGCGAGAGATAGAGAAGTTCTGCAACCATGTTGCAGGAGCAGTGCTTGTGCCGGAGTATCACCTACTGAGTCAACCGATCATAGGAAAATTATCTAAAAAAAATATGGTTGATGATTTAGAAATATTAAATCTATCGAGATTATATAAGGCAAGTCGGGAAGTTGTCTTACGGCGATTACTTCATTTTGGACTCATTTCCTCTGATTATTATAGTGATAAAAAAGAAATTTATGATAAGGAGGCAAAAAAAAAGGCAACAGAAGAGGCTCATAGGGCTGCCAAGGGGGGAAATAGATTTATCGTCCCCATATATCTAAAGAACATGTATAGCAACGGTAGAGGTTATACTGATTTGATATTAAAAAGCTACTATCAGGAAAAAATTACTCTCAGCGATGTCTCAGGTTATCTTGGAATTAAACTTAAGCACCTGCCAAAAATCGAAGCTGCTATGTCTAGGTTTATTTCTTATGCCTAGAAGCATAACGACTAATAAGATATGAATATGAAATATTGTATCGATACAAGCTCTCTTATTGATGCACATATTAGGTACTATCCTCCCGATGTATTTCCTAAATGGTGGTCTCTCTTCCAAGAAACAGTGCAAGAGGGAATAGTAAAAACTTCTCAAGCAGTTTTATTGGAGCTAGAAAAAAAAGAAGATACTCTTCATAAATGGGTCAAGAACCAAAAAGATTTTATTATACCTTTATTTGAGGATATACAAATTGAAAGTCGCAATATACTAGAAAGATTCCCTCGATTAATCGATACCAGGAAACAGAGATCAGAAGGCGATCCATTTGTAATTGCTTCGGCGAAGGTAACAAATACTAAGGTTATAACAAGTGAAACTTCCACCAAAAACCTGGGCAAGCCAAATATACCTGATGTTTGCATTGTTTTGAATATCCCGTGTTTAAGTCTGCTGGATTTCATGCGTGAAATGTGTTGGCACATATAATGATGTTAACATTTTGTATTGACATATGGGCAAAATTAACTAATGCACCAGGCACACTCCTTCACGGTAATTTATAAACGATCTTAGACACCAGACTGTCTGAGAATGAAGTTTCAGAATCTGGTTATGAAAATAAATATTAGACTTGAAGGGTGTTAATCCACTCTGTTTGATTTTTCTATAAGAAGAATCCTTTCGGTCGATGAAGTGACTTTAAATTCCTCGCGGACCGGAAGGCCGGGAACCCAGACAATTTTTCCGCCGGAAAGAAAAACTGGCAGCACCTCGCGCTCTGCCTGAGGGATTTTCCTTTCGCGGAGGCACTCCTTTATTTTCTTTTGACCATGAAGTCCGAGCGGCTGATATTTATCGCCCGGGCGGCGGTTTCGAACTTCAAGTGGCAGAGTGACTTTCGAGGCATCAAGGTAGCACCTTTTAGCATCATCAAATTCGAGCCGGCGCAGTCTGCGGGCTGACCGTAATTTTCTAACTGAAATGAATCTGGCTACAAATTCAAGACCGTTAGCCAGCCGCAAAGGATTTTGGCCATCCCAGCTCAAAGAAAAAGTTTTCGGCCGTTTGGTCTTTTCAACTTTTCTGAGCCAGCCTGCCTCTCTCACCAGAACTTTGCTTCGTCCCCAGCTGAATTT
>JAAYUP010000301.1 GCA_012517635.1 Candidatus Atribacter alterifermentans | reverse complement strand
CTCGCTTTCATGGCTGATTGTTTCCTCAATACCAAGGTCATCGATCCAGCGTCACTTACCATGAATCAGGAAATGACAGCCAATGTGTTTTATAATGGAAGCACAGCCTTTTTCCCCCAAGCTTGGCCAGGTGTTTATAACGCCTCTAATGACCCGTCTATTTCACAAATTGTTGGAGAAGTTGAAATAGCCGAATATATTCCAGCAGCTAAACCAGAATATCAAGCAACTTTGAATCTCCCAGAGGCTTTGGCTATTCCAGCCACATCGAAAAATCCTGAAGCAGCCTGGAAATACATTGAATATATGACCAGTCCAGAGAGAGAGAAAGTTCGTTCTCTGGAAATCGGAACTCTTCAGATCTGGAAAGCTCATTTCGAAGATCCCGAGTTATTGGCTCTCTACCCCTATTGGAAGAATTTCGGAAAACAGGCAGAATTTGCTCGAGCTCTCCCTCAACTCGCTTGGTATGATGAATGGTCTTACGTTGAACAAGTTGAAGTACAGAATGCTTTAATGGGAACCAAAACCCCACAAGAAGCACTCCAAAGCATGTACCAGGCTATTGAGAAAAATATTCAATAAAACAAAAACCCAAGGCGAGAGGGTTCTCTCGCCTTGATGGTATTTTCAGGATAGTTGTTGATATCTGGTGAGAAATCGGTGGATGGAAATATTTTTATTTAGGAATTAAGATTCTTTTGCTCGATAATCAATTTATCCACAAAAACCTCTGGTTGGTTCCATTCGTATTTAAAATCATAAAGTAATAGGGGGAAGATGACTATGGTAGTCCAGGTGGGCAGAGGCATATTTTGGGTTGTGAATGATATTCGGATACTTCAAAAAAAAGATGGTTCATTTTGGTTACAGTTTGATGATCGGACCATTGAACTCAACCGGGATCAAATTCGAGCCTTTGGTTTTGATTCTTATGATATTTTTCCTGTTGAAGACTGGGAAACTGAAGTGAAGATGGAATTTTCAGAACAATCATTTTCTCCTTCATGAATACCAGAAAATGCTTCAATAAAAGAAAGATAAAATAGAAATTTTAAAAAAAATCGAATAAGAGTGAAAACCCTAAAATGGAGTAAAAATTATTTCACCCTCGGCTTCACCAGTTAGGATGTTCTCTTCGCTTGCTTTGGAATATGAGGTTTTAAGAAACCATTTCGAACCGCTTCAAGAGCAATAGCTCGTAAAGCTTTTAAATTCAATTCATCATTCACTTCGGGATAAATTTTCCACATTTTACAGTCTTGGGTTTTAACTCCACAGATTAAATAAATATCGTTCTTGATTTGTTGGTATTGAAATTTATCTTTTTGGCTGCTTTTTAGTAAAAGTTCAGAGAGTTCTTTCAGATTGAGAGTATATATATATTCTTCAACATTCATGCTCGTCACTCCGTTTATTTGCCCTTTCTATTTTTTAGAACCCAAACGGATAAGATTTATGCCAGCTGTCATAATAATATGATCGAACAGATTGGAAAAATTGATCAGTAAGGTATAAAAAAAGATTGGTCGAGAGGACATTTCTCAGTTATAATCCTTTTATGAAAAAATTTGTGTACATCTATTTTTTTGTCCTAATCATCCTGATTACTTTTTCGAAACCAGTTTTTTCCCAACGTTTTGATCCTTTTTTGGATTGGCGGGAAATGGATACCGGTCATTTTCTCATCATTTTTCCATCGTCTTTAAAGGATACGGCCATTGAAGTCGCTGTTCTTGCTGAGCGCATCCTTCCTCAAGTTGAGGCTTTTCTTAACACTACTCTTTCATTTCGACCAGCTATTGTTCTGGCCGATAACACCGATATTCCGAATGGTTCTGCCGATCCTCTTCAAGGGAAAATTCATTTGGTTATCTCTTCTCCATATAATCAATTTTTAGGAACTCAGTTTCGAAGCTGGATACAAATGGTTTTAACTCACGAATTAACCCATATGCTCCACCTCGAAGCGGTAAGTCCTGAAATCAAGCGTTGGAGAAAACT
>JAAYUP010000300.1 GCA_012517635.1 Candidatus Atribacter alterifermentans | reverse complement strand
TTTGAATTTATTTCTGCTCCGTCATTGCGAGGAGCGTCCTAAGCGACGTGGCAATCTCTTTGAGCCAATTCATTATTCTAAGGAGTTCGGTGTTTTTTTTCCCCAACAACTTGAAAATCTTATCTTGAGTCACCGGTGTCATCCTGAGGCTTCGTATTCAGAAACCGTGAGGATCTCATCTTTTATTCAAATTCACATTCGGTGAGGTTTTTCTCATCACAACATTTTCTGATAAAGGCAGATATCAACCCATTTACCAAATTTATATCCTGCTTCTGGTAGAACTCCACGACAAACAAAACCCAATTTTTCATGAAGTTTAATACTGGGAATATTCACTCTGGCAATAATAGCTATTATCGAATGATAATTTAGGACTTGAGCTTCGCTAACTAAACCATGAAGCAGGTCATATCCAATACCTCTTTGCCGATATCCCTGACGAACATAAATTGAATCAGAAACAGTATATTGATAACCTTCCCGCTCCGAATAAGGAGAAAGACTAGCCCAGGCAACTATTGATTCATCTTCTTCAGCAATAAGAAGAGGGTATTTTTCTCCATGTTTTTCAAACCATTTCTTCTGGTCATCAAGCGACCTTGGATAGAGATGAAAAGTCGAGAAAGTATTAACTACAGCCTCGTTGTATATTTCAGTTATTCCGGGAAGGTCACCTACCCGGGCATTTCGTATGATTATCGTTTTTTTGTCCATACCGCAGAATATTGTATTCTTTTTTTTTAAAATTACAATGCTCATCATTAAAATCTAAATTTTTTTCTTTTTTCTAGGTCTTCATATAGTCTGAGACAAAACTTTCCCCTATAATAGGTTTATAGTAACATGCTCAAAAGGAGGAGAATATGAAAAAAATAAGTATAATCTCATTGGTTTTCATAACCATGTTATTCCTTGTTTCTTTTGCTGCTTTAGCCCAAAATGAAGGAGAATTACTTCAATCAGCTCTCAGCTCTTATCAAGCTGGAGACCTCAATGCCTCACAAGAAGCTCTTGAAAAAGCCCGCTTATTGCTCTGGAACAAAGCTCCAATGAAAATGATCAATCCGGTCTTTACTGAAGGGGAAGCCCAAAGTTATGGTTATTATACCAAAAGACTTTCAAACTTCTTTGCTGCCGACGAAAAACTATTTGTTTATGTTGAGCCAAAAAATTATACCATCCGAGAAGAGAGTGGAGCTTTCCATATTTATTTCACCGTAGATTTTAACGTTTATGACACTGAAGGTAACTTTATTGGAGGCCAGGAGTCCTTTTCTGATTTTCGGTATGTTACCGCCAGCCCGGTTTTTGAAGTCTTTTTAGTCACCACACTTAACTTCGACCTTGAACCTGGAGACTATATCGTAGAAATCATTTGTCGTGATAAATTTTCTGATAAAAAAGCCAGTTTCAAGCTGCCTTTCAAAAAGTAAATTGTATGTAGCATCATTCTATAGCACAGCGACATGCCATGGCATGTCGCTACATTAGTTTGTGAAAATGTCTCTTTATAAAAACCGGTATCGTCAAAATACATTACGTTTATCTAATTGGGATTATTCTTCACCTGGTTATTACTTTGTAACCATTTGTACTAAAGACAAACAATGTTATTTTGGTGAAATTAATAGCAGCACAATAAAGTACTCAACAATAGGCAAAAAAACTATTTACTTATGGAATCAAATACCTCAACATTTTTCTCATGTTGAATTGGATAAATGGATTTTAATGCCTAATCATATCCATGGGATAATTATCTTAAAAGAAAGAAAATCTATTTATGAAGATTTCAATAAATTTTCAAAACCAATTTCCTGTTCTTTATCAACCGTTATAAATCAATTCAAAGCATCTGTGACCAGATGGTGTAATCAAAACGATTTTAAACATTTTTCATGGCAAAAAAGTTTCTACGAACATATCATACGTTCAGAAGCATCATTGGCTTCTATTAGAGAATATATAGCCAATAATCCAATAAAGTGGGAATTAGATGAATATTACCAATAATAAATTAGTCTCTTAATTCTTTTTTTTACTAATGTAGCGACATGCCATGGCATGTCGAATTCCAGTATTTCATTCTTATCTAGTTTCATAAAGTAATATGAAGGTGTGGCCTTTAAATTTTTCATTATTTTACTTGAATAATTATTTTACTCTTGAAACTTTCCTTTCTCCCTTTCGTAATATATAATTGAATCACTTGTAGGAAAGGACGTAAACAACACAAGTAACCCTGAGGTCGAGAGGGAAGGGCAAAAAGCGAATTTTGAGCACTTGTTTGTCCGTTTGGTGTTGTGATCATCCGATAAGCCAGGTGGAGCGAAACAAAGGAAAGCTCCTCCGCCTCAACCGAGGAGAAGGTTTATCCCGAAAGGTTTCCCAATATTTCGTTACTTCAGAATACAAATTTGAAGGAGGTTTTCAAACCAAATGAAAAAGAATTTATGGGTTCTTTTAGCACTTTCAGCTTTAATCGCTATGTTTGTCATCGCCGGCTGTGCGCCGAAATCAACTCCAACTCCAACTCCAACTCCAACTCCAACACCGACCACACCACCGGCTGATACCGTTTGCCCAAAAGTTGTGAGCACTGAAGTAGTTAAAACCTTTTATAATGGTTCCTGTAGTGATTGTGGATGGGATCCTTGTTATAATGAAAATGGAAATGGAGTTGGAGATGTACTTTATACCAACTGCTGCGACTTAAACTATCCAACAGGTACTGGAGCTTTTAAAATCATTATTACTTTCGATGAAAATATTGATCCTATAAAAAGTTCTTGTGTATTAAATCCGGCGAGTTGGGTAATTGAAGTTACAAACCCTGAACGCTTTTTTGGTTTATATGCTGAAAATAAGAAGTTAACTTTGGAAGACGGAGAAGTTTCTATCATTGATGTTGAGATTAATGGAAAGCAAATTATTGTTACCGCTGCTGTTCTTGAAAATGATTCCAACAAAGTAACTTGGTCTTGGCCTGATGGGTACGAAGAATTTGAATATGCATTCTGTGGTTTAATTTGCAACACTGACGATGCTAAATCCTACGCAAATGTTGTGAATGGCCCATATGCAGGAACTTCATTCTTAGGAACTATTAAAGCTCCAACCGTTGCTGATGAGGTCTATTGGAAATTAAGTCCCGGTTGTGTTGTCTCCGACGAGCTTGGCAATTGGTGCTGTGGTTTTGATGGTAAAGATTGCTGTGTAGAGCCAATTTGTGAAACCTGTGCTCCATGCCCACTCGAAGGGTCAATTTGCCAGTAATTAAATATGATGGTCTTTAAAAAAGCCTGGGATTAAAATCCCAGGCTTTTTTATTTTTTATTATAACAAGTAATTTTTAGGAACTTTTTCAGTTTTTAAATTTATTTCGTTTTTTATTTACTTTTTATAAATATAAAATATTTTTAATAAGAAAGAATTAAAATATCAATGTTAGGAGTATCTTCTATGATCAATAATAATTATAAAATAAAAACATTCTATACTTTGATTTTCTGGCTTTTTTTTATTTATCTTCTTTTTACCACCGGGTGCACTTCGTCAGTACCTCTGAATGATGAGAATCAAATTACTCAACAAATCAACAAGTACTTCCAAGCGATTAATTCTGTCAATCAAGAAAAAGCCTTAAGTTGTACCATCCCTAAAGGAGCTGCCTATGAAGCCACTAATAAATTCTTTAATACAAAGGTTCCTTTGGCTGAGCAAAAAAATACTCAATACCTTTATTCATTTGAAATACAATCTATAGAAATAAATGATGATTTTGCAAGGGTTCATTTAACCTATTCATTCCGATTAATCGGGTTTGACGATATGGCTTCACCTACCTTTAATGATGATTTTACTCTTAAGAGAATGAATGGATCCTGGTTGCTATCCACAGCACCATTAGCCAGTTAATCCACTTTCCTGATCATTTGTTATCCATTCTTTTTTACTATTTTTTGTCTCTATTTATTTATCTCTCTACATTCACATGTTATAATTTTTTCTATGCTGAATATTGATGTTATAAACCAATGAGAGGAAAGCCGAAGAGTCATCTCAGTCGATTTTTCAAAGCGATTATCATAATTGCCTGTATCTTGGTTGGCTCTTTCTTTCTGATTAAAATCCTCCCTTTTAACTCAATTTTTTCTCCCTTCTTTCATGTTTATTCCAAGGTTTATACCAAACTGATTGAACCCTTGATCGATGATTCCGAGAGAATCCTCATTTTTGCCCCTCATCCCGACGATGAAACCCTGAGCTGTGGGGGAACTATTCAGAAGGCTCTCTCTCAAGGAAAAACCGTAAAAGTGGTTTTTGTCCCGTCTGGTGATAGCTTCGGAAACGATTATGAAATGACCCATACCCCCAAAGATGCGCCAAAAGACGTCACTCTGGGTTATCTCCGTCAGAAGGAAGCCCTGGAAGCAACCTCCATTTTGGGTTTGGCTAAAGAAAATGTGATTTTTTTGGGATATCCTGACCGGGGGATGGAAAGAATATGGTGGATCTACCGAACCTGTGATCAAAGCTACCGGTCTCCCTACACTCAAACCGATAAATCGCCCTATTTATCCGGGTATACTCTATCAGCTCCGTACTGCGGCGATCAGGTTATAAGTGATATACAGGATATTTTGGAAACTTTCCAGCCTCAAACCATTTACCTTCCTCACGCTTCAGACCTCCATACCGACCATCGGGCTAGTTATAATTTCGTTAAGGAAGCTATTGAGCGTCTACGGCAAAAAGGCTCGAGTTGGGTTGACGATGCTAAAATCTATCTCTATCTGGTGCATTTTGGTCGTATGAAATG
>JAAYUP010000299.1 GCA_012517635.1 Candidatus Atribacter alterifermentans | reverse complement strand
CTTTGATATTGTTTCCTTTTCTTTAAATAATTAAAAGATAAAACTGCTAAGAAAAACATAATAATTGTTGATAGAAGAGGAACGAAAAGGCCCACTTGCAAACCAGCATGCTCAGAAACCACACCCATACTCAGGGGCATGAGCATTCCACCAATTCCACCTGCGGCAGTTAGAACTCCTGATACTGAACCACTATATTGAGGAAAAATAGAACCGGCTTGAGCCATAACGGTTGGATAAATTCCAGATAAAAAGAAGCCTAAGAGTATAAAAATTATTACAATAGGATTAATTGCTTGAATGCTAAAGACGAGTAAAAAAAATACTGCCGAACCTAAGCTCAATAAAACCAAGGTTCGTGAATAACCTACTTTTTCTGATATTAAACCGGTTAAAAGCCTTCCTATCGTTAAGCCAATAAAAAACAAGGAAAGAGTAAATGACCCAATCGCGTGGGACACGTTCCGAGTATTAATCAAATAAGTAGGAAGCCATCCAGCTATCACTTGCTCAGCTCCTACATAGACAAAAAGAAGTAATATGAGTTGGATGATAATCCTATTCTTCAACAACATAGCAACATCTGATAGCTGTATTTTTTCTTGGTTATCCACTTTTGAAAGATGAATGGGGAATAAGAGAAGGAAAAATAGAATCGGGAGAAATGCAGTAAAGAGAAAAGCCAGTCTCCAATTCATTAAAGACACGGAAGCAAAAGTAAAAATTAAGGGTCCGCTCAACGCTCCAATTCCAAAGCACATATGGAGCAATCCTAAGCCAATTCCTTTTTGATCTCCTGATATATCGATAAATAAACCATTCAATCCACCATCTAAGGCTCCTAATCCTGTTCCTAAAAGAGCTACAGAAAGGAAGAGGGTTATTTCATTTTTCCCAAAAATAAAAGTAATCAAACCCGAAGCCATCATGGTTGCACCAATAAGCAGAAAGGGTTTCTTACCAAAAAAATCTGATGCGACTCCTGCTGATAAAACCGAAATAAAATAAAATACACCCTGTACAAAAAAAAGGGCCCCTACCAACGAGAAGCTCATCCCGAATTCATTTATCAAACTGGGAATGGCCGGACCAATTATCGTATTAGCAAGGCCTAACGAGACAAACCCTAAATATCCAACAAAGTGGGTTTTGGTGAAGGTCATGATCTATCATTCCTGTTTATGACAATTTTTAAAAATTAAGTTAATAGCAAATAAAGAACTTAAAGCTCAAAAGGTGGTTCATTTAGAATTAAATTTATTAGGTCTATAATATGTTTCACTTTTCCCACCTCACCGCTGATATTTAACCAAATTGCTCCCTCGGCTCCACCAACTCCTCCACCGGCAACCAGATCGCAGGCTGCTCCCGAGAGGAGCGATATCGCATCTATTTCAGTAAAAACTTCTCCTGGAAGCGGTAAAATCCGTGGTCCAGAGGTTTCGGAAGCATTTATTCTTGGAACTATTTCATCCAAATTCCCAAAAATCCTTTTTTCTAAACCTATTGGAATAATCAAACGCACTCGCTTTCCAATAACTGCCCTCAAAGCAGTAACCGCAGTCCCCCCTTCTGGGTGACCAATAAGAACCGCTGCTCGCTTTCCCAATACATCAAGAGCATTTGCTCCTTTTAAAATGACATCTCCTTGCTTCATTTCATCAATAACATCATAAATGGTTTTCCCTTTTAACCACTTACCTTGCGCAATAACCACATCACCTAAGAATTCACTTTCATCCGGTCGCCTTCCTGTCTCTGACATCAATTGAGCCGGTGGAAGTACAATACCTCGATAGAAGCATTTACGGTTAAAACCATTGGATTGTCCAAGCAGCGCTAATATTTCCTCAGCAACATATCCGTTGGTTGTCCCAGCTACAATCACAACCATACCTGAGTAAAGCGCTGATTGTACATTAGGATGAGCCGCCATGGCTTTGGCTATCAACCTTTTCCCTGCTGCTGGTGTCAGAACAATCTGAGCCATTCTATTTTCTCCTCAGTCATTTTTATTACCACGAGCACTCCACAAATTGGTGCTTAACACTCCGTTTTTGGTTTCTCGTTCATTATATCGTAATCTATTTTTGAATGCTAAAAAACTTAAAATATGTTATTCCATCCTTTAAAAAAATTGATGACACAAATTAATTTTTCATTTTTTATAAATAAAACATCAACTTACATAACATATCATGACACCAGATGAGGATGTAAAAAAAACTGAGGGAGAGAGGGTTACTATATTTTGAGGAAAGTATTGGACGACGTGAGAATCTCGACTTTTCCAATTTCACAGTTCCACAGTTTTAAAAAATTCAAGAATCAAGACCTGACCCCAGTAACTCACAGATCCTTTGGATTTATTAATAAATTCAAAAATGAGCACTGATTTCTGAAATTTACTCAACTTTCATCTTCCTACTTTCCTTTTTTATGTATTATCATAGTAGACAACTCAACAAATTTTTGATTTAGGAGATTCTTTTATGTGCGGCATTATTGGATATGTAGGACAAAAAGAAACGATTCCGATTTTACTCAATGGCCTAAAGCATCTTGAATACCGAGGTTATGATTCTGCCGGAATTGCAATTGAGGAAGATGGGGCGATGAAGACCTTTCGAAAAACCGGGAAAATTACTGGGCTCGATACACTATGCCAGGGTCATCACGGACAATCCTACCGGGGGATTGGGCACACCCGCTGGGCAACCCATGGAGCTCCTTCAGAAGAAAATGCCCATCCTCACCTTGATTGTCAGCGACGAATTGCAGTAGTTCATAACGGTATTATCGAAAACTACCGACAGCTTCGAAGGGAATTGGAAGAATCAGGACATGTGTTTTTATCTGAAACTGATAGCGAAGTCATCGCTCATCTTTTGGAGGGAGAAGGAACACCCTTTGCGCGCATTCAAAAGGCGGTTAAAAGACTACAGGGGTCCTATGCCCTTTGCCTCCTCTTCCTTGATGAACCGAATACTCTCTATGGGGTAAGAATGTTCAACCCGCTCATTATAGGGATTGGTAAAAAAGAACACTTTTTAGCATCTGATCTACCGGCTTTTTTGGACATCACCAGGCAGGCAATTTTCCTGGAGGACGGTGAGATCGCTCGGGTCACTCCCACTTCCTGGGAGGTGACAAATTTTTCTGGAATAGGCAAAACCACCAAGACCGTTACTTCCATCCCATGGGATCCTCTCGCCGCCGAAAAAGGGGGATATAAACACTTTATGCTCAAAGAAATTCATGAGCAGCCCCAAGCCTTGGAAGATACGATCCGAGGACGAGTTGATGCGATCACCGGACAGGTCCGGTTTGACGAGCTCGAAAACTTTTCTCTTGAAACAGTGGAACGAGTGATTATCACCGCTTGTGGGACTGCCTGCCATGCTGGAATGATTGGAAAATATCTGATGGAACACATGGCTAAGGTTTCAGTAGAAGTAGAATATGCTTCGGAATTTCGGTATCGCCAGCCTCTTTTGAACGAAAAAACCCTCGTTATCTGTATCTCCCAGTCGGGTGAAACCGCCGACACCCTCGCCGCGGCACGACTCGCGAAGGACAGTCATGCTCGAGTGCTTTCGATTTGCAATAGCATGGGAACATCCCTCACTCGGATTGCCGATTGGACTCTTTATACCCGAGCTGGGATTGAAATCGGTGTCGCTTCTACAAAAGCGTTTACCTGCCAATTGGCAGTTTT
>JAAYUP010000298.1 GCA_012517635.1 Candidatus Atribacter alterifermentans | reverse complement strand
TTCAGTTCACCCTTCTTAATTAGTGCTTCCAAAAAGGTGCGATGGGCTGCCGTCAATTGCACATGCTCTTTTTTCATCCGCCCATTTTCATCGATTGCCTCTCCTTTGTCAAAATCTTCAGCTTATTTAGTTTCCAATGTATTAAGCACACAACTAAGAAAATATATGAGAGAAGATTTAAAATTTCCCTTCGAAAATCTTGCGGAGGTAATCAACTCGATAGATAGACCTGATGTTCCTGATATTGAGACAATTTTCGAAAGGGTAAGAACAAGGGATATCAATATAAACGAGGAGGGTTTCAGAAGACTTATGTATCTGTTACAACGTTGTGAAAAACTCCTTGGTAGGATAAAAAAGATATATTCAACTGTTTAGGAGTGAGGAAATGAACTCAGAAGAATTTTTTGGGAAAAGAGATGCAGGCCAAGAAAATTCCGAAACACTTGCCAAGTATTTCTTAAGAATGGATTTGGTGAGTAACATAAAATCCGATAACAAATCTATTGGGAAGTGTATTATTGTAGGTGTAAAAGGGTCAGGGAAAACTGCGCTATGTAGAAACATCCAAATGGAATGTGATAAAAATGGTGTAGGATGGCGACTGGAACTATCGGATGGATTCCCTGTCGAAGATAATAAACGGCAATCGTCATTTTACTCAAGTTTATTAATCGTTTATTTACTTTCAAAAATTATTGATATTATTGAAGATAACAAGAAGGCATTTTCAAAAGAGGCTTTATCATCATTACCGGGATTAGTAGAAAAATTTAAATCAAGTGCTACAACATTTTTTAAAAGCATAAATTTCGAATTTAGTGCCGATGGCCCAAAAATAAATTTTAACGTTGAACAGTTGTTGAAATTAGGGCAAAGGGAACTAAGCCAGATAAAAATTGAAAAATTCAAAGAAATTCTCACACCATGTTTGAGTGAAAAAAGGGGTTATATCCTTATTGATGATGTGGATGAAATTTTTCCGGGTTCTGACACCAATTTTGAATTTATTGAGGGTCTAATTTCAGCTTCTGTAACTATAAACAACGTTTTTGGAAACTTGCTCCATTGTCTAGTATTTATAAAGGCTGGAGCTTATAGTCGTTTTTATGAAAATGGAAGAAACTATGATAAGTATCCAGAATCTGTAGTATTTTTACGATGGGGGTCAGGGGAATTAATGGACATGTTTGCTTTAAGAGCAAAAATCGCATCGGGTTCAAAAGAATTATTTGAGGAGCGTTTTAAGACAATGCAGTTAGTATTTGAGGGAACAGAATCGGAGATTCAAAAAATTGAAGAGTTTATGGTAAGCAGATGTAATAGTGGCCCAAGAGACATCATCATATTAGGCAATTTCGCAAAACAAGAGGCTATTAATAGGAAAATAAAGTTTGAAGATTTGGTAAAACGGGAAGGCGATTATTCACAGGAAAAAATATACTTACTCAATAGAGATTACAAGTACCAATATGGGGATATTACTGAGTTACTTTCGAGAGTTTTTAGGAATCAACCTGTAATTTTTAGTAAAGGGAAACTTGAAGAGTTTATTCAAACAGCAATTCTTGGAAATGCAAAAATTATGAACGGACAACTCGGTTCAATGGAGTTGCTAAAATCTGTAGATTCATCAAAAGTAATTGAAAAACTATTTGATTTCGGTTTTATTGGCTTTCGAGAAGATGGTAAATCAGAATTTCAATATATGATGGATTTACAAAATAAGATGCTACAACCCGGAAGTCGATTATTTACAGCTTTTGAACACCGGATTCATCCTGCTTATGTAACATATTTGAGATTAGTTTCCAAAACCACCAATGAATCGATTAAAGAAAGAGTTAAAGCAAATCCTGCGAGAAAAGGGAAATCTTAAACACAATGGCTTAGGGGGATTTATGACACCCGTAAAATATCAATACGATGAATTAATGAATCCTGTACTATCAGCCTTGAAGCTCTTAGGCGGGTCAGGAACAAATGAGGAAATTAACGATAAAGTCGCAGAACTAGTTCAGATACCTTCCCAGCAATTAGAAATATTGCATAACCCGGAAAAAGGCGGAATGACAGAAATTGAATACCGCCTTATGTGGACTCGCACGTACCTAAAGAAGTATGGACTGCTTGAAAATTCATCTCGTGGGGTCTGGTCGCTTACTCAAAAAGGCTCATCTCTTGAAAAGGTAAACGAAAATGAAGTAGTACGTTATGTAAGGGAACTGACGAAGAAAGATAAAGAGGTTTCGGAGCAGGATGAAGATGAGCCAAATAAGAAAGTGGTTTGGCAGGAAGAGCTTTTGGAAATAATTTTAAAGATGTCCCCATCAGCATTTGAACGATTAATTCAACGATTATTACGAGAAGCTGGTTTCGTTCAGGTAGAGGTTACAGGCCAGTCAGGGGATGGCGGAATAGACGGTCATGGAATATTGCGTCTTGGTGGCCTACTGAGCTTTCACGTAATTTTCCAAGCCAAACGATGGAAAGGCTCAGTGGGAACAAGTCAAGTTCGTGACTTTCGGGGTGCAATGGTTGGAAGGGCTGACAAAGGACTGTTAATCACAACAGGAGCGTTCACTAAGGATGCTATCAAAGAGGCCACACGTGATGGCGCACCTGCAATTGATTTGGTTGATGGTGACCAGCTAGTTGAGAAGTTAAAACTTTTGTCTTTAGGGGTAGAAACCAAGGCAGTAATGATGGAACAGGTTTCTGTAAACAAAGATTGGTTTGCTCATTTGTAAATAAACATCTACATCGTTATTTAACAGTCTGGCAGTTGGAGCTTTGATATGGCAATAACTCCTGTTGAAATTGTAACAATTGGTGATGTACCTGTTTTTGACATTGAGCAGGTCATAAAAATCGCCAACTCTATTCAATCAGAATTTACCTACATGCCATTGAGTGAAGAAATGGCAAAAGATTTTAAGAAATTATCTTATCAGTTCACAACCGTTCAAAAATTCTTTGACTCTGTTGAAGAAATAAAAAAGCAGGTACGTGGATACCATCCCTTCATCATTTCGATTGTTGATTCGAGACTGGAAGGCAAAAAGTATAGTAATCTTTTTGGTAGTATCCGTGCTGAGGTGGGGATTGCATTATTTACTATCGCAGATGTTGAGGAAGTAATCATCCCAAAAGGGAAGATGGACGCCTATTATCTATATTATTTCGCCCGCTACACTTTAAGTTTTCTCGCACCAAATCAAAAAAACCATGAAGAAACAAAAGGTTGTGTATTTGATAGAAAAGTGAATAAGCTAGATATTCTAAAAAGCATGAAAAGGCGTGCAATTTGTGATGATTGCCGAAATGATTTGGTTAATACCGAGAACTTGCTAACGACTGCTCAATTCGAAGCTCTAGATGCATTATTTGAATTGGCTGGAGACATATATAAAGGGAAATCAAAACCAACACAAAAAATTGTGAAACTTAACAGAGACCAAGTTTATAGACATATCTATTCGCTTTGTCAAAATGATTCCTTATTTGCCATCGCAGATTACGGAGAAAGTATTCAATCAGGAGATTACGAAAGAATAGTTATTTCGGACGCAAAATCTTTACGAAACGGGGTAAGAAACGCAATTATTGGCTCCATACGATTGTTGCCATATGGAACTGGAACGCTTGCAGTATTTATCAACAAAGATGTCCTATGGAATAGCGAAATATCCGAGTCTGGTGGAAGGCTATTCCAATTTTTTATTGAACGTGTAAATAAACATTTTGATGAACTGGATAACATGGAGAACACCCGACAAATGGAAAGCAATCCCCAGAAAAGAAAAACAGATTCAAGAAATAACCGGGAAATGTATTTCAAATTGGCTTGTTCAGTAATTATTTTGGGCATCGCTTTGTTGGGTTTTAAGTATCTAACATTATTTACTGCCGTATTATGGTTGCTTTTCCTAATTATTGCTTATCCAGTGGCTTTAGCCTTTACGGTTGCTAAACAATCATTCGATAATCGTAATTTGGTCGAAATTTATAAGGCTGGCCTTACTCAAGTTCCAATAATCGGAAAGTTCTTGCCAAAAAGTGAAAAGTAGAAATATAAGCGCAAACCATCTCGGTTCTATGAATTTGCTTTTTTGAGTCTCCTCGAAGGGGGTAAATGATGCCGTGAAAGAGAAGTTAATTAAAAGAGCGGTGATACCTGCATGGGGGGTATTGGGTTGTGCCATTATTTTTATATTATTGGCTTTCATAATCCTCGCCATATTTCTATATTTTGGTTTTGGGCAATGGATTGGGAGATAACTTATGCGGAATTTCAAGTTTTCACTTCGATTTATAGC
>JAAYUP010000297.1 GCA_012517635.1 Candidatus Atribacter alterifermentans | reverse complement strand
CACGAGCTTGTTTAAGCAGAGTCAACATTGGGAGTTTTGATGGTGGATTAGCCGTAGGAGGGAAATAACCGAATATTTCATCCATATAGAGTAAAGCACGTAGACTGCTGGTACCTGATTGAGCCCGCATCCAGGCTACTATTTCGTTCAGGAGCAAGGTTACAAAAAACATCCGCTCAGGATCAGAAAGGTGAGCGATAGAGATGATAGAAACTCGAGGTTTTCTTTCCAGTGTATAGAGAAGACGTTGGATGTCGAGTAGCTCACCTTCGAGCCAGGTTGTAAAACCTGGAGAAGCTAACAGATTGTTTAGGCTAATTGCCAGCTTAAACCGTTCCTTAAATGGATAAAAAGATTCTAAGTCGAAAACCCCGATTTTTTTAAAAGATGGTTTTTGAATTTCTTGAATTATGTTAGCAATATCCAAACTTCTACCTTCTCGCCAGGTTTGATCAAGAATATTGGATAAAAGAATATGATCGCGACTTTGAACGGGGTCGGCATCAATTCCCAGAAGACTTAGTAATCCAGAAACAGTGGATATAATGCGGTCACGAAGGGCTGAAGTGTCTTGAAGGATATTAGCTGAGGGGGGAATAAAGGAACGAAGGACCTGTAAAGGCTGACCGGCAGTATTCCCTGGTGTGTAAATGGTCATGGAAACGGTATCTTTCAAACGTTGAATACGCTCTGGTTCCTGTCCCCATTGTGCCAAGCCGTTTTTCCAATTTTCAGCAGTTTTTGCAGCAAAAGCGTCGGGATCCATGCCTTTTCGAGCTGCTTCGGCTTCGTCAATCCATGGACGGAAATCTTCCGATTGAAGTTTAGGGAATTGTAAGAGGAGATTCCCTAAATCACCTTTAGGATCGATAAGAATAGAAGGGATACCATCAATGGCAGCTTCTTCGAGAAGGTCAATTGCTAAGCCGGTTTTTCCACTACCGGTCATACCAACGATTATGGCATGGGTGGTTAAATCTTTGGCATCATAAAGTATAAGATTCTCTTTTAGCTTGTTATTGGTCAAGTCATATTCTTTCCCTAAATAAAACACCCCAAGTTTTTCAAAATCTTGCATAGCAATATCCCCCCCAATAAAATCGATAATTAATAGATTTCAGTTCAATTCTATCCCAATGCGAAATCATGTACAAGCGACCAGAACGTCAGGTTATTATCCAGTACCACTATCTTGTTGATCCAGAAACTGCCTCATCCGGAATCGATGCTTTTCCGGATAAGAATCTTTTTCTCCCTATTAATGTAACTATATGCCATAGCAATTCAAATTTAAAATTTTCATCTTCATCAGGGTCAACAACCTGGTATGAAGGTCTTTAATACTTTTCCCTTTTTTTAATAACTATGGGAAAGCAAAGAGCGGTTGCCAATATGGACTTGTAACAATCCTTTTTCTTGACATCTTTCCAATGCTGCTTCAGCATGGTAAACTGAAGTAAAAGGAAGGTTTTCCATATAGAAATTTGGTGCAAAACCTAAAAGAGAGTAAGGAATCTGGGAATTGATATCAGCAATGAATTCGGCAATTTTTCCGACCTCGTCCTCAGTTATATAACCAGGAACCAGAAGAGTACTGGCTACAACGGTTACCTGAGGATATCTTTTGGCTTCTTCTATAGCCCAAGCAAAATTGTCGTAAGTGAATCGATTGGAAACCCCAGTCAAAGCGATGTGTATCCTTTCATCAAAGGCTTTCAGATCAAATTTTAGGATTCCCCCGCTTTCTGCAGAAAGATAAAACATTTTCTTAATGAGCTCGTGACTGGCACTCCCATTG
>JAAYUP010000296.1 GCA_012517635.1 Candidatus Atribacter alterifermentans | reverse complement strand
TTAGAAAGCGCTTCCACTTGGTATCTCGCCTTTACCGTCTGGAACTCATCCGAATTCACGCGAACCAATTTGGAAGATTGGTTGTTTAAAATGGCAAAACAATATCCATCGACACGCGTAACCCCCTCTTCGTTACATCGAGACATTGATGTATTTTTAAGAACTTATATTCCATCCGCTTCCAATCGTAATTTAATGACAGAAGACACTTTTGATTGTCCTTTGGTTGAATTAGGTTTGATTGAGGAAATTGAGCAAAGTGGGTCTTATCGTTTTATTAGGGGTTCAAAATCCTCCTTACCTGATCTTATTTTTCTATATAGTTTAATGGATTATTGGGACCAGTTACCACAGCAGCAAGAAGCAATTTCATTTGAAAAACTTCTGCATAGTGCAGGGAGCCCTGGTGCAGTTTTTAAGCTTTCCGAAAATGCATTGGCAGATAACCTTGATAACATACCGTCATGGAGTGGGCTTGTGTTTGACGATACAGCCGGCATGCGTACTGTATTCCGCCGCTCTAGAAACATAACATCAATGGATATTCTCAAACGGTATTATCAGGAACAAAGGTCGTAGCATGGCAGAAAATATTTATCTTAGTCAATTAATAAAAGTACGTGGACGTTTTCATCGCTCGGTTCAAATTAAGTCCGATTG
This sequence comes from Candidatus Atribacter alterifermentans, assembly GCA_012517635.1. Lineage (GTDB taxonomy): Bacteria > Atribacterota > Atribacteria > Atribacterales > Atribacteraceae > Atribacter > Atribacter alterifermentans. Next base: position 1,331 of record JAAYUP010000296.1, on the reverse strand, counting down.
GGCCGAGAAAAAAAGTTTGAATGAATATATTCTTACTCCTACAGCTCAGAACTTAGCAATACAAATTTCAGAAGGAGCTATTTCCTCCCAAGGGCCCAAGGCTTGGTCGATAATTGGTCCATATGGTACAGGAAAATCGGCTTTCTCATTATTTTTAGTCGATTTATTTTGCACTGAGACACCATTACACCCCGAAGGGAAAATTCTAAGAGAACGAATACTTGAAAACCATAAACCATTTATACCTATTCTTATATCAGGACATAGAACTAAACTAAACAAAGAACTCCTCAAGGGTTTAGCAGATGGTTTATCGCTCATTGATTCGAATATATCAAATAAAGCCGCATTACTAAGTGATCAGAACATTATTTCTGATCGCGATATTATTGATTTATTTGGTGTAGCCAACAATGTTGCAAAAACAGCCGATTTTGGGGGTTTATTAATAATTATTGATGAGTTTGGAAAATTTCTTGAATTTGCTGCTCAAAATCCTGAAGAAGAAGATGTTTTCACCCTACAGCATTTAGCTGAATTAGCTGAACGGAGTAACCCACCAATTGTCTTGGTCACCGTTTTACATACAGCATTTTCTGAGTATTTACACAGTTTGGATCGTTCGCAACAATTAGAGTGGCAGAAAGTGCAAGGCCGGTTCACTAATTCTCCTTTCCTAGAGCCTCATGAGCAGTTAATACAATTAGTTGGAACCGCAATTGATTCTAACTTTTCAGCTGAAGTACAGGGAGAAAATCAGCGTAGGATAAATCATGTATTATCTGATGCATCTCTGAGTGAAACCAAAAAGCGACTCCATTTAGAGGGGCTTTTATCAAGATGTGTTCCTCTTGATCCAATTACAACTCTAGTATTACCATCTTTATTTCGGAGTAAGCTTACACAAAATGAACGCTCCTTATTCGCGTTTTTAACAAGCCGAGAACCATTTGGGTTTCAAGATTTTTTAGCCCGGTCAGAAATAATTGGCTCTTTTGTCCCTTTTTATCGTTTAGATTCACTATATGATTATGTTATAAACTCTTTAGGAAGCTCTGTTTTTATTGGAGATCGTTCTCATCGTTGGGCAGGAATTGAATCTGCTCTACAAAGGATACCAACCGACTGGCCGCCTCTTACAATTTCTATTGTTAAGGCTATCGGTTTAATAGGATTATATGGCCCCCAAATAGGTTTAAGCCCTTCCACTAGTACGCTCTATCTTATATTCCATAATGTAGAAGCTGTTGATGAGGCATTACTATATCTCATAAAAGCATCAATTGTTATTTTCCGAAAGCATGAGAACGCCTATGGATTATGGGAAGGGT
>JAAYUP010000295.1 GCA_012517635.1 Candidatus Atribacter alterifermentans | reverse complement strand
CGATTCCTGAGTAAGTATTTTCATCCTCATCTGGTGCTGCGAAAGCAGGTATAAATGTCTATCCTATCCTGAAAATTCATGGTTCTCCACATAATATATATATACTCAATGATTTATTCGAATCGCAAAGCAGTGATCGGATTAAGCTGGCTGGCACGACGCGCTGGATATATTCCGAAAAAGAGCCCGACGGCAACAGAGATGCCAAGAGCATATATTATCGAAGGCCAGGAAATGGTGGTGCTCCAGCTGGATACTTTTGATACTATGAAAGAACTCAGTATTCCTAAAATTATTCCGATTAATCCGCCGGTAAGACTCAAAACTGAAGCTTCAATCATAAACTGGGAGAGGATATCAGTCGTTTTAGCTCCAATAGCTTTTCGCAATCCTATCTCCCGAGTCCGCTCGGTTACCGAAACCAGCATGATATTCATGATACCGATACCACCAACTAATAGAGAAATTCCCGAAATGATAACTAAAAAGAGAGTAATACTGCCGGTCACGTTGGTAACGGTATCTAAAATATCTTGTGAGTTCATAATATCAAATTTATCCGGGTCGTTATCGAATTTTCGTAGAAAATAGGCTTCCAAATAATCACTTACACTATCCATATCTTCTATCGTGTTAGTTTCTACGGTTATGGTTTGTAGGTATTTACTTCCTGTAATTCTTTTTTGTGCTGTTGTAAGAGGAATAAACACTTGATCGCCACGATCCATGCCCATACTCATTTTTTTCTCCATTATTCCAATGACTGTGAAGCTGACATCTCCAATTTTTACTTTTTTCCCAACGATTGAACTGTCAACGTTGCCGAAAAGGTCTTCAGCTACCGTTTGACCTAAAACGACAACTCTCGTCATATGATCCAGGTCATATTGGCTAAAAAAACGTCCCATCGCTGGTTTAAAATTTTCAAGGTCGGGATAATTTGGTGTCGTTCCAATAATGCTTGTTCGGGTATATTCTTTTTCATACGTAATCACTTTGTTAGTTGAAGCTTGAGCTCCGATTGCTTTGATCCCACCAATTTGAGCATTGAGCAATCCGAGGTAGTGGTCATAAGTAAATATATTCATTCCTCCTCTTTGCATGACTCCTGTCCCAGGAGGAACTCTTGAAAATCCAGGTCTCACTGTTAGCCGATTGGACCCTAAACTTTGGATTTGGGAGGTGATATTCGTTCGCATTCCTTGACCAACTGAAACCATGGTTATCACTGCTGCAACTCCGATAATTATTCCTAACATGGTTAAGAAAGAACGGAGTTTGTTAGATAAGACATTCGAAATGGCACTTTGAAATTTTTCAAATAGATTCATTATGACTAACTCGCCTCCAAGGTTTCTTTTGTTGGTCGGAGAAAATCTTTTGCTTTAAGTGGAGTGGCCACACATTCTTCCTTTTCTAATTGTCCATCACGGAACCGGAGTATCCGTTTGGAATGAAATGCAATGTCCTGTTCATGAGTTACTAATATAATAGTCTTTCCTTGTTCATTTAATTTTTGAAAAACTTCCATGACTTCTTCTCCAGATCGAGAATCCAAGTTACCAGTCGGTTCATCAGCAAGAATAATTGATGGGTTATTAGCCAGAGCACGGGCGATTGCTACTCGTTGAATTTGGCCGCCAGAAAGTTGATTAGGACGATGATATTTTCTTTGGCTTAATCCCACTTTTTCCATTAGAGAGTTCACCATTTCACATCTTATGGGTTTTGGAATACCGGCATAAAGAAGTGGAAGTTCAACATTTTGAAAAGCATTTAATTTTGGTAAAAGATTAAAATTCTGAAAAACAAAACCAATTTTACGGTTACGGATTGCTGCCAACTGGTTTTCTTTGAGATGGGATACTTCTTCCTGATCAAGGAGATATTGGCCACTGGTTGGTGTATCGAGGCATCCCAAAATATTCATCAGAGTTGATTTTCCTGAACCAGATGGTCCCATGATAGAGACAAAATCACTAGGATATATCTGAAATGATACATTGTTTATGCCTTTGACTTGAATTGTTTCCAAAAAGTAGACTTTCCCCAATTCTCTAACGTCAATAACTGGTTGAACCGATTTTTCGCTCATACTATTTCTCCTATTAGTCTATTTATTCTTACATTCTTTCAGGAGGTGGACCACCAACACCCATTCCCATCGGGTTTTGATTGGGTTGCGATGTTTGAATACTGAGTGTAGGAATCAATACCTCCTGGTCCTTTTGAAGGCCTTCTAAAACCTCGAAAATTTCATCATTTCTAAGACCGACTTTTATAGGAACCTTGTTAGGTTCTTTTTGTGATCCTGGAATAAAAACAGAATTTTTCCCATCTTCCTCAATAAGGACTTCTAAGGGAAGTAATAATGTATTTTCACTTTGATTTATAACAACAGTGGCATCAACCGTCATTCCTGGATAGAGCCTTCTGTCTGAATTGGGAACAATAATTTTTCCTTCATAAGTCACGATATTATCAATAATTTGTGGCTGGAGTGAAATAAATGATACCTCTCCTCTAATTACTTCGTCAGGGAAAGCAGCGAGAGTTATTTCTGCTTTAGCACCGATATTTATTTTGGGAACATCAATTTCGTTGAATGCTACCAATGCTTTCATTTGATCTAAATTACCAATAGTAATTAAAGTTTTAGCTTGGGTTACAACATCCTCTTTTTCAACTGATACTGCAGTGACTACTCCATCAATCGGTGAGGTAATGGTTCCATATTCAATCTTTTTTTTGGCATCGACAATGTTTGCTTCTGCTTGAGCTAACTGAGCTCGGGCAACTTCAATTTCGTCTTGATCTGCGCCATCTAAAAGATCATCAAGTTTCTTTTGAGCCGATATAACGCCTTGTTTATAAATTTCCATTTGGTTTTGACTTTCACTGAACTCTTTTTGGGAAACAGCACCACTTTCAAAAAGTTTTTGATTTTGTTCGAATTGAACTCGAGCATTTTCATAATTTAATTGAGCTTGTTCAAGCGTCGTTTTTGTCTGAGTGATTTCTAATTCGGTTGCTCCCTCTAACAATTTTTTCAAAGTTGTCTGGGCTGTCAGGAGTTCAGTTTCAGCCTTTTTTAGGTTAGCTTCATAATTGCTGACATCCAGCTTTACCAATTCTTGTCCTTTTTTAACAGAATCACCTTCTTCAACAAGAACAACTTCAACCTTGTAACCATCTTCTTTTGATTTTACATTAACGGTTTCAAATGGAGCCAAAGTTCCCTCAGCTTCAATCGTTTCTCGTATTGTTCCTTGGATTACCCGAATGGTAGATATTGGAATAATATCTTGAGCTTGAGTGGAACAAAACTTATTCAAAAGACCAAACTTATTCAAAAGAAAAAAAACCAATACAAAAACAATAAGAATGACAATAGGAATAAAAACTATTTTTTTTCTTTTATTCATTTTTACACATTCCTTTTCCCTCATTCTAAAAGTTCAATTTATGAAGGCAGAGATAGGCTGAATTCGAAAAATTAATTGTATTTTTAAAGGATCAAAAAGATATTATTCATCGATTTTTTATCGATGTTTTCATCTTTCGTTTTTTCACTCTGAAAAAACGAAACAAATGATTATTATTAAAGAAAGGAGAGGGTCCTCCAAGAAATTCACTTTTATCCGGAGGATCCCCTTCCTTTTTCTGAAAAAATCTCCTCCTTTCACATTCAATCAGTCAAGGAGGGATATAAGAAAGGAGGAGAAATGAGAGTAAGTTCTAATCTTCATTCCTGTTTTTTTAAAGTTTTAAGATGTTCTTCAAATTGTTGGTTGCTTTCTTTGAGTTGTTGAAAAAGCAAAGGTAGAATGGATTTGATTTGAGCTTCATCACCAATCTCAACGGCTTCAGTGAATTTCTTAAATAGTTCTCGGTTTTTTTCCATTGCAACTCCTTGGTTTTTAAAGAATAATTGGCTTTTCTGATCTAAAAATCTTTTTTGCAAGAACCATGGTCCTTTTCTAAACTCAGGTCTTCCCATTTTCGGAGACATTTTTTCTTCATCCATTTCAGGTCTAGGTTGAAATTTTCTTTTATCAATTTTTTCTTCTAAAACGTTGAGTCGGTTTTTAATTTCTTCCAAATTTTCAAGGATTTGGTGAATTGATTCTTTATTTTTTTGGAGTTGCATAAATTCATCCATAAGCCCATCACGGCGATTTAGTTCGCTTTCCCAATCTTTGGTCAATTCTGGAGTGAATTTTTCTGAAAGAAGAAGCATATACATTTTTTGATGGATTTTCATTTCATTCATTAATCCTGGGCCATTTTTTTCTCCGGCTAAGGAAACTCCAGTAAAGGCAATGAGCAAAATAACCAGGACAAACCCGCTAGTTAAAAATTTTTTCATAATTTCACCATTCCTCTCGGTGGAAAGATTTTTTAGTTGTACATGGAGTATAAACTTCAATTTCGGAGAAATTATCAGAAAAATATGGGAAATTATGGGAAGGAGTTTGAATTGAATTGATAAAAAGTAATTATTGCTGGGTTGCCATTTTTTGTTATGGCAACCCAGAGAGGTTTTTGCGAATTCGTTATGAGTTCATAGTTAGTTCAGAAGCAAGCAGATAAATGAATTTTAAAATTTACTGCAATTAAGGTTTTCTGGTCGGCCACGGTGTCGGGGTTGGTGTTAGATAAATATCAGACTTTTCACATCGGATAGTAGCTAGGAAACAGGCAGATTTTGCTGAATAAGTATAGGTTCCTCCTAAACCAGAAGGATCAAAACACCAACGTCCGGCGAGCGGGGTGAAGTTTGCTGATCCATCATCACTGGTGATATTAAAATAGATTGGTTTGGAGCCATCCCAATTGGATTTCTTGCAGCCTTAATTTTCCCAATATTCTAAGACACCGGCACACTGAGCTGATCGTATTACCGTTACAATTAAATTCTTAGATACGCTTTTGGGGTTGATGTTGCAGGAAAATCCAATATCGATATTGCCGTTCGCTACAATGGTATAAGGTTCTTCGCCTTTGATAACACGAACGTTAATTGATTTATTAAAAGTACAACTACCTCCAGTAAATTGGACTTTCCAGTCTCCCGAGGTTCGAGGTGTAACAGGAGCATGCCCTTCGGAAATGGGGAAATCAAAACTTTCCCCATCCGGACCAGTGATGTGGACATTGCTGGTTAATGAAGCATCAGTTTTTCCTCCTTAAGAAAAAAATTAAAAAATTGAACAATGTTTTTCAAGCAAATTGGTGTGATAGGAAGTGTTAGGTTATCTGGTTAGTGAATTGATGTTTATTTTTATACTCTATTCTATACTAAAAAATTTGAAAAATTGGCTCAATTATCATTCTATTAACAAAAGTTTCAGGATAGACCTTTATGCTGCTTTCGCAGCACCAGATGAAGATGAAAATACCTATCTCAATCAGTCATTCTGAGGAGCGTTTTATGCGACGTGAGAATCTCATCCTTTAAAGTTTTTATAAAAAAAGAATTGAAAAGATGAGATCCTCACACCCTCGAAAAGCGAGGGCTCAGGATGACGCCTTTTTTTAAAAATCTTTTGTAGGGGCTTGATTTATCATGCCCGTGTATTTACAGGATAGATAATAAAGAAGTTCATTCAATCATCCGTTTCAAACCTAAAAAGAATGATGAGGAGGTATTTTTTTTGAATAGGATGTTTAAAGAAATAAAAGAACAACCTGAGTTGATTAAAAAAATATCAGAAAAATACCTTATTGATGGGAAATTATACAGTTGGGGAAAACCAAAACCAGGAAAAATTATTATGACTGGCATGGGAAGTTCATTATTTGCTGCCTATCCAGCCTATTTAAAACTTTTAGACCATGGATATTCAGTTGTCTGGATTGATGCATCTGAATTCTTGCACTACGGTTTAAATAGTATTAAAAAAGAGGATACTCTCCTTTGTATATCTCAATCCGGTGAATCATTTGAAGTTGTTGATGTTATTAAAAGATGTCCAAATGTTGATCGAATTATTGGTATTACAGCACAAACAAAAAGTAAAATGAGTGGGTTATGTTCGGAAACCATTGATATTCTTTCGGGTACAGAAGAGTCAATAACTTCTACAAAAGCTCATACTGCAACCGTTCTTCTTTTAAATCTTTTGTCATTAGCCTGGATAGGCGAACAAAACGAAATAAAAAGATTATCTTCTTTATTAAATCAGCTTGCTCAAGAAATCGAAGAAATAATTGAAAAGTCAGAAAGCTGGTGTAATGATCTGCTTGATAAAATGGATATCATCCAACCTTCTCCTCATAAAATAATTATTGCCCGAGGACCAGCTCTAAGTTCTGCTTGGCATGGCAATCTATGTTTTTCGGAATGCGCAAAAGAGCTTTTTGCTGTTTTTTCTGTAGGTCAATTTCGTCATGGACCTTATGAACTTGCCGTCAATCCAATGCTAGCTATGATTCTTGCTCTTCATGGCAAAACGCAAAAACTAACCTCCTCTCTTGCTCAAGAACTTATCCAAAAAGGAGTTCAGGTTCTTTTGATTGGTGAAAAAGAATTTTCATTTCCAGAAAAAAGTCAACGGT
>JAAYUP010000294.1 GCA_012517635.1 Candidatus Atribacter alterifermentans | reverse complement strand
CTGGCATTGGCATTTTGGAAGATTTTTTCAACTGATTTGGGAGGGTATTTTGGTGAGAGCAGGAGTGGAATAGCTCCAATTTGGAAACAACCAAGGATGAGACGCAAAGTATGCCAGTGATTAGGAAGCACAATGACAACTCGCATTCCTTCTTTTACACCTGCTTTTTTCAATTTTTGAGCTTCTTTATCAATCTCAACCACGAGTTCACTATAATTTATAAACCAATCTCCCATCGATACGGCGATTTTTTTCCCATATTCTTGACTCATTTCTCGAATTCTTTCGGTTATAGTCGTTATCATACTTTCCTCCTCAAAGCGTATATAGGATAACCATTTTAATTGTTGATGCTGTTTAAAATAAATTACTTTATGTATTTTATTCCATATTTCTTATTTCTGCTACCATAAAAAGTTAAATAGCTATGGAATTAAGGAATTGTGGGTATAGAAAAATATCTAAATAAAAAGAATCTAAAAAAGTACGATGAGTGCGGCAATCTGGCAATCTCATTGAGAAAAATATTTTTAAAAAAAATGGTATATCCTTTGGTATTACCAATATGGATCTATGAAGGAGGAAAGATTTTGGGGTACAATATCATTGCAAGAGCCAAATAGACCAAATCGTAAAAAGAAATGAGTTATACTAAAATTGAAGAAAGGAGGTTGAGGGAATGAAGTTTTTCATTGATACTGCTAACGTGGAAGAAATCAGGGATGCAATACAATTAGGGGTTTTAGATGGTGTGACTACCAATCCAACCTTAGTAGCCAAAACCGGGAGAAGTTTTAAGGAAGTCATTATGGAAATATGTAGTATTGTGGATGGTCCTGTTTCTGCTGAGGTTGTAAGCCTTGAAGCCGAGGGCATGATTCGTGAAGGACGTCTCCTTTCCGGATGGGCACCGAATATCGTTGTAAAAATACCCATCCTCCCTGAAGGGTTAAAGGCCATTAAAATCTTATCTCAAGAAAATATTCAAATCAATACCACTCTCGTTTTTAACCCATTACAGGCTCTCATGGCAGCCAAAGCTGGAGCTACTTATATCAGCCCCTTCTTAGGTCGTTTAGATGATGTTTCCTCGGATGGGATGAGTTTGGTTCGAGATATCAAAATCATACTCGATAATTATGGTTTTAAAGCACAAATTATAGCTTCTTCGATACGTCATCCTATGCATGTTGTCGAAGCAGCTAAAATTGGAGCTCATGTTGCTACGATTCCTTATTCGGTAATCAAGAACTTGATCAAACATCCTCTTACCGATATTGGAATTAAGAATTTTCTTGCTGATTGGGAAAAGGTCCCAGAAAAACCTTTTTAAATAGATTGAGGTGAAAACAGCTATTTAAATCATTACTATGAGGAATTGAATATCTTTTATCGGCAAGTTGAGAATTTTATCTGACGCCACTGGTGTTATCCTGAGCGGTGCTTTTCCGCGTGAGAATTTCATCTTTATATATGTTTCTTTTTCATTATCTCAAGATAACCATTCTATTAAAAATATAAAAACACCCTCCCCCGTCGTCAAGAGACCCTCCAAGGAGGGGAATTGTTGAATTCATTCCTGCTCCGTCATTGCGAGAAGCGTTTTATGCGACGTGGCAATCTCTGCCACCCAGTTTGTCATTCTGAGGGGTCCGGTTTCTTCTACCGGACGACGTGAGAATTTCATCCTTTTAAATCTTTATGAGAAAAAATCGAAAAGATGAGATCCTCACACCCTTAAATAATGAGGGGGAGAGGGCGCGATGGGGAGAGGGGGAGAAAAAGGAGAAGGGAAGAGGAATCAGGATGACCGATTAAAAAATTTATTTGATAGTATTTACAGGATAGACCCTCATGCTGCTTAGAGCAGCACCAGATGAGGATGAAAACTCAAGTGGTCTATCCTCTCAGTTTTTGTCTTTTACAATTTTTT
>JAAYUP010000293.1 GCA_012517635.1 Candidatus Atribacter alterifermentans | reverse complement strand
AGTAAAAGATACGGTTGGCGAATTGAAAATAGAAATACCCACCAATATTCACTTTTCATTATTCAGCTTTCGGGATCTAAGTCATAAAACTCTTATTCATCTTAATGATTTTATCCCTATGAATCTATTTTTTAAAGTTGGAGCAGGAAAAAGTCAACTCGATCTCGGTTCGATGACTCTTGAAACCCTCACAATTGAAGCTGGGGTTGGTGAAGTAATGATTGATTTGGAAGGAAATACAAGCCTCTCTCGTTTAAATGTAAAAACGGGGGTTGGAAAAGTAACCATTGATTTACGCGGAAATTGGACTCAGGGTGTTGATTCAAAAATTATAACCGGTTTGGGCGAGGTAACAATCTTTCTTCCACAGAATATTGGAGTTAAAGTCGAGACGAAAAGAGGTATAGGGGCTATCGATGCATTGAATCTGATTGTCAATGGAAATATTTTTACCAATCACCTATATGGGAAAACCGACCCTACTCTGAATATTTACCTTGAATCAGGCATTGGCAAAGTAAATTTATATTGATTAAAGAATAGCCTTTTTTAAAACAAAAAGCGCATACAGCTTTTACGCTGTATGCGCAGAAAAATTCTTTATTCCATTAATGGTACTGTTTCCCAATAATAAACCATTCCACTCCACATGACTAATCCCCATTCGCTGAAAATATTGACCGTAAAATCCGGTTGTTCAACGACTGGATAGGTAATATCAATGATCCATTTGGAAGCACCATAGTAAGTATATTGGTAATGTTTGGAACCAATTCCAGTTGAGAGGTCGGTTTTAATCCAAAATACATTATATGGAACATTGACCCCATCATTGTGGGCTTTTGTAATGGCAATATTTCTCGCTACATCGACCCGATCAAGAGGTACTGGAGTTGGGGTCGGAGTTGGAGTTGGTGCTACACAAATCCCGTAAAGCCAATATTCATCACTGGGAACACCGTTTACGGTCACAGCAACCCGTAACTCTCGGGCTGGCAAAGACGATGCTGGAACTACTGCAATTATTTCATCGTCAGACCAATAGGAAACTGCCGCAACAATTCCGTTCATTGTAATGGTGTTGGTACCCTTTAGGTCGCCAAAGTTCCGGCCATAAATTCTTAACTGTGTACCGGCTTTAATGCAGTTGGAATCATACCGGATAGAAGAAATATTTGGATATTGTGTCGGGGTAGGAGATGGACTTGGAGTTGGTGGTGTACACCCCATTACAAAAGCCATTACTACAAAAACACTGAGAATTAAAACAACTGCCTTTTTCAACTTCATTGTAATACCTCCTTGATTGATAATTCTCTTTCACTTTAATTATTTTTAACTAAAAAAATAAATTCTTCCAGTTCCAATTACAATAATAATATAGTTATATTTTCTTTGTCTTTTCTTCCAAAGTTAGTATATGTTTTCTTATCCCTCCTCTTTATATAGAGCCAAAATATTTGAATATTTTTATTTTTATAGGTTCTGGGTACGCCCTTGGGCAAAAATGTCTCTTTGATATCTTGTTTTATCGGCAAATTTATGAAAATCTTAAGGAAATAATCCTATTTAAACGAGGAAAAAACGAATTTTTTTTAACTTCTATCCAATAAATAATGAATCTTTCTCTATTATGTATCGAAATCAACCACAAAAAATATTATCAATTTAAAAAAAATAAGAAGTGACTTCATCAAAGGTCACTTCTTATTTTAAAAAACCGATTCTTAATTTGGATTTCTCGTTGGACAAAAAACTTAGGCTTTGCCATTACTCCCTAAAAGTTCACACTTAGCAACATACATTTTGGTAAGCTCATCACGGGCTGGACCTAAATACTTACGAGGATCAAATTCTTTTGGATGTTCACTCAAATACTTTCTAATCATGGCGGTCATAACTAAGCGACCATCT
>JAAYUP010000292.1 GCA_012517635.1 Candidatus Atribacter alterifermentans | reverse complement strand
TGGGGATGGCTTTAGCAGGTGGTGCCATGTTATTTGTTATCAGCGATGAGGTTATACCCGAGACTCATCATGGAGTTCATTCCCGTCTTTCTACTTATGCTTTGATGTTTGGTTTTATCGTTATGATGACATTAGATAACCTTTTCGGGTAAACATATGGAAAATCTGTCTGAAAAAGCCGAAAAGGCTCGGATTTTAATTGTTGAAGACGATCCAAAAATTTCTCGTTTATTGGAGCTCGAACTTGAACACGAAGGATTTCTCATTCATCGTTCAAGTACAGGGGAAGGAGCAGTTGAAGATTATTATTCTTTTCAGCCGGATTTGATAATTTTGGATATCATGCTTCCTGATGTCGATGGCTGGGAGATTGCAAAAAGGATACGTCGACTTTCGGAGACAGTCCTCATTTTGATGCTAACTGCAAGGGGAGAAATTGACGATCGAGTGAGGGGATTGCAGTCGGGCGCAGATGATTACTTAGTAAAACCTTTTGCAATTGAAGAACTATTAGCTCGAATAAATGCTTTATTTCGCCGCGCTGGTCATTCTGCAAAGGCAGTCTTACAAATAGGAGATTTACGTATTGATCCCCAATCCTATCAAGTACATATTGGTAATCAGGAAATTCTTTTGACTAAAACTGAATTTGACTTGCTCCTTTTTTTGGTTCGTAACAGAGGCATTGTATTATCTCGAGAGAAAATTTTGCAAAATGTCTGGGGACCAGATTTTTTTGGAACTCCAGGAGTTGTCGAAGTCTATATGAATTATCTTAGAAAAAAGCTGGGTGAAGATGGAAAAAGAATTAAGACGGTTCGTGGAGTTGGTTATACCTTTATGAAGGATAGAGACTAAAGATGAAGCTTTCTGTTCGTATGACGCTATTTAATTTTATTTGCTTGTTTGCTTTGACCATATTGGTTTTTTCAATTTTATATGGATTTTCTCGAAAAAGTATATTAGCTTCAGAAGAAGAAGATATTCTCCGTCGCTCTCAAGTAGGTGGCATGAAAATGATGCATGGTTTTATGGCGCGTGGGAGGACATTTCCTGGTGATTTTCTAGCTGGGACCTGGGATAATCAGACCTTTAGAGTTATACAAAACCCCTGGGATCTCGATCCACGATTGTGGAAGGAAGGTATGATTGAAAGAGATGGAGAACATTTTCTTTTTATTTCAATTGAGCGGGCTGGGGAGAAATATTTATTAGGGAAAAATGTGAGTACCTCGATTCGTTCTTTAGAAAGAATTCGGATAGTAGCCTGGTATTTAATACCAGTTTTGGCAGGTTTAGTATTATTTATAGGCTATTTTTTAACTGAATACTGGTTAAAACCTTTACGGGAATTGAACCGAGCTCTTTATAAAATGAGCTCAGAAAATTTATCCTTCCGATTTCCTGTTGCTTCAACCTTGGATGAAATAGAGGAGCTCAAGTTAGCGCTCAATAAAATGCTACATTCTTTTGAACAGGGATATTTCATTCAGAAAAGGTTTGTTTCCAATGTTTCTCACCAGCTAAGAACACCTTTGAGTTCAATTATTGGATATATACAAATGCTTCAGAGATGGGGAGATGAAAATCCCAAAATACGGAAGGAAGCGATCGATGCCATAGAAAAGACAGCTCAGGAGATGAAAGAATTAACTGAAAATTTGCTTTCTCTCAGTCGTGCCGGTCATATTACAGAAGTGAAAAACATTGCTCTGGAAGAAGTTGTAAAATCGATTATAGAACAATGGCAGAAAAAAAATCCAGAGCGACTATTTCGTCTTTTGGTTAACGCATCGCCTC
>JAAYUP010000291.1 GCA_012517635.1 Candidatus Atribacter alterifermentans | reverse complement strand
CAAGCCCCTACAAAATAATTTAAAATGTAGGGGCGCAATTTATTGCGCCCGATATTCATACAATGTAGCGACATGCCATGGCATATCGAATCTTGGACTTTCATCCTCATCTAGTGCTGCATAGCAGCATAACCGTCTATCCTGAAAATACAATTAAATGAATTCCCCCATTGAGGGGGGTTAGAGGGGTGTGCCTTTTATTTGTTATCCTGAGCGGTGCTTTTCCGCGTGAGGATCTCATTCTTTCTTCATTTTCAACCTCCTATTTTCTTGATTTTTCAATATCAAGACTGGTTATAAATTCAAGAATCAAGACCTGACCCCAGGATGATGCATTTCTGCAACTACTGCTTTGGCTCCGGTCAAAAGCATATTTATATCGCTATTAACCCAGAAAAATTGAACTCCTTCTGGTATCCAGCTTTTTGCTAAATTAGGATCGGCATAAGCCACTCCGGAAGGAACTTTAAAATTCCGGCATTTATGGATGACTTTTTTCATTAAAGAAAGAACATCTTCGTCGAAGAATTCACAGGGATGACCGATTGAAAGAGAGAGATCGGCCGGACCGATCAGAATTACATCGATTTCAGGGATGGATAGAATACTGTCTAAATTTTGAACCGCTTGATGGTTTTCAATTTGAACAATGAGCAGAGTACTTTCATTTTGATCTTGAATAAAGTCAGCTGGAGTAGTTGGGTAATACCCCACAGCAGTTCCTCCTGGATAAAGACCTCTTTTCCCTTTAGGAGGATATTTCATAATCTCAATGACTTGAAGGATTTCTTCGGAGGAAGTAATTCGAGGAACGACGATCCCTCGAGCACCTTGGTCAAGATTTCGGCAGATTACTTCATATTCAATGACTGGAATACGGACTATTGGAGCAATTCCACAATTTCTTGCCATTCGATATATTTGAGATGCTTCAGAAATTGTAAATGAAGTATGTTCCATATCAACGACAATAAAATCCAACCCAGCGGCCGCATATATTTCGGCAATGGCTGGGGAACGAACTTCATTCACTTCACTTCCAACAACGATTTTACCTTGTTGTAGATTTTTTCTAAGATTTTTGATGTCCATTTTTTGATCCATCCTTAACCAAATATTCATTATCAGCAGAGATTTTTATAATTCGTTTTTATATTATACGATAATACTCAGTTTTTATTATGAAATAGGTATTAATTGTTGATCCGGTAAATACCTATCACTCTCACCTCCACCTTTTCGCATTTTTCTTCTTTTTTCCTCTCCCAACCGATCTTTTTCATCCTTATCTCATCCTAACCAGTATCAAGAATTTCTAATTTTTTAGAAAAAGAACTTTGAAACTTATAATTTTCTCTTGACAAAAGCACTGGAAGGTCTGATAATATAATTAATAATGAAAACCATTTTCAATAAGATATATAAAAGGAGTTCATGAAAAATGCGTAAATGCTGGTGGCGAGGGAAGTTTGAAGGAGCCGGTTTACGGTTAACCTCACCTCGTCTAGCAATTATCGATATTCTCAGTAAAACAACTACTCACCCTAGTGCCGAAGATATTTATCTAAGCCTACGACAAAAATTTAATAATGATAATATTGGGCTCACCACAGTTTACCGAACTTTAGAAATATTAGTGAATATGGGAATTGTTTATAAATTTGATTTTGGTGATGGTCGAACACGATACGAACTATCGGAAGGTCCCGATGGTTTTCATCATCACCATCATTTAGTTTGTACTGGATGTGGTCGAATTGTAGATTATACTGATTTTATTGATGAAGAAAAAGAATTACTGAGTCGAACTGAAAAAGGGCTTGCTGAGAAATACCACTTTCAAATTCACAAGCACCTCATTCAGTTTTATGGTTTATGTGAAAATTGTCAGCATAATAAATCATAATTTTTTTCCTTTATTTATGAAAATGGTTTTCAATAGCAATAAAAGGGAGGTGTTTTAAATGCCCGGACTTGATGGCACCGGACCTTTGGGTTTAGGACCAATGACTGGATGGGGAAGAGGTTATTGTGTTACGTACCTTGGTCCTCATCCTAGCAGATTTTGGCTCAGAAGCACACCTTGGTATTACGGTGGACAATTCCTGGGCCGCTTTGGTCGGGGTAGAGGTCGTGGTTGGCGACATTGGTATTACGCCACCGGACTTCCTGGATGGGCAAGAGGCCAATATTTTTATCCTTTAGCAGGACCTATGGGAAATTATTTACCAAGAGGTTATTATTGATTAAATAAAGGAGGTATTTTGATATGCCAAGAGGAGATGGAACCGGACCAATGGGGATGGGGCCCATGACTGGAAGAGCAGCTGGATATTGTGCAGGCTACGGTGTACCAGGATATATGAATCCGATGGTTGGGGGATTTGGATTTGGCCGTGGTGGGTTTGGTCGAGGAGGTGGTCGTGGTTGGCGACATTGGTATTACGCCACCGGACTTCCTGGATGGGCAAGAGCTCAGTATTACTATCCACCATTTTCGCCTGCCTGGGCAAATGTTCCACCGTCAAGTCCACAGGATGAAGCAGAAGCGTTAAAAGAACAGGCTGAATTTCTCAAACAACAGCTGGAGCAAATCGATAAACGAATTGAAGAACTTCAGAAAAATGCTTCAAAGGAAAATTTGTAGAACTTAAAAGGGAGGTGT
>JAAYUP010000290.1 GCA_012517635.1 Candidatus Atribacter alterifermentans | reverse complement strand
TTTTGATCAACAATTTAAGCTCCAATTTTATTTAAAATTTTTTTTCTTTGTCTTTTTTTAAACCTGTTTTATAATTTTTATAGTGAATGAATAGAAGTTAACAAATTCAGACTAAAATATGAGCTCATTATTGCACTCTTGAACACTATTTTCCATATTTTAATTGAAATTGAGGAAAATGAATGGAAGATAAATTCAACCCGGTTAATCGCTTGTATCGACTGCTAAGCCAAGTAAATCAGACTATTGTTAGAGTGCGAGATCGTCAACAGTTATTTGATGAAATTTGTAGAATCGCGGTTCAAGATGGAGGGTTTCGTTTAGTCTGGATCGGTTTGATTGATCAAGGAGAAAAAATAATAAGACCAGTGAGCTGGTCGGGATATGAAAACAGCTATGTACAAAATATTTTAGTATCTACCCAAAACATTCCAGAAGGGAGGGGACCCGCTGGAACCACTGCAACCACTGGAAACTTTGTGGTGAGTGTTGATATTGAGAATGATCCACGAATGCTTCCTTGGAAGGACGCAGCTTTAAAAAGGGGATATCGATCAATCGCTAGTTTTCCCCTTACAATTAATGGGAAAATAACTGGGGTTATTTTATTTTATTCTTCGGAAGTGAATTATTTTGACCAAGAAGAAATTCAACTCCTTCAGGGATTATCAGATGATATTTCTTTTGCTCTTGAAGCCATGGAAAAAGAGAAACAAAGGCAGGAAGCTTTAGATTTGCTCCAGCAAGAAAAAGAATTTAATGAACAATTAATTAAGGCTTCTCCAACTTTTTTTGTTGCTATTGATCCTTTAGGCAAAATACTCATGATGAACCCTTGTATGCTCAATGCTCTTGGGTATTCTTTAGAAGAGGTAAGAGGTAAAGACTACCTTACCCTTATCATACCTGAAACCGAGAGGTCTAAAGTTCAGAAAATTTTTAATACCTTAGTTTCATCTCGAGAACCTACTCTGAATGAAAACCAAGTCCTGACTAAAGGAGACCAAATTTTACTTGTTGAGTGGCATGGTCGTTCTATTATTGATGAGCAAGGGAAAATCCTTTACTTCTTTGGAGTGGGCATTGATATTACCGAAAGAAAAAAGTCAGAAGAACGGATTAAATATTTATCTTATCATGATTCTCTGACTGGGTTATACAATCGAGCCTATTTAGAAGAAGAGATGCGCCGGCTGGATGCCCCACGACAATTGCCGCTTTCAATTATCATGGGGGATATTAATGGTTTAAAATTGGTTAACGATGCTTTCGGTCATAAACAAGGCGATGAGCTTCTGAAACATATTGCTAAAATATTAAAAGAAAGTTGTCGGCAAGAAGATATTGTGGCACGTTGGGGAGGTGATGAGTTTTTAATTTTGTTTCCAAAAACCACGACCAATTCAGCTTTACAAGTAATACAAAGGATCCAAAAGCTTTGTAAAGATGCTGAAAGCACAACTATTCCAATTAGCTTAGCTTTAGGTTTGGCAACAAAAGAGACATCAGATACAAACTTAGAGGTTATTATTAGTCAGGCAGAAGAAAACATGTACCACCAGAAATTAAATGAAAACCGAAGTATACGTCACACATTGATAACTTTTTTGGAAAAATCTCTTCAAGAGACGACACAAGAAACCAAAGAACATTCAATGCGACTTCAAGAAATGGCTCAACAA
>JAAYUP010000289.1 GCA_012517635.1 Candidatus Atribacter alterifermentans | reverse complement strand
TGTTACCGGATGAGCGGTATCGGAAGATACATCAAGGGAGAGCTTTCTGCGCTTGGGTTTAACATCCCTGGGACAAGCGGAGAAAGCGCAGAAGCGGCGGAACCCTCTCAAAGCGTAGGTCTTTTCTGTAGGCGGGAAGAAGCCAATTTGTTCGTCGAAGCAGGTTGCAAAAATATCGTCGAGTGGGAAGCAACCCCTTTTTCCGTAAAAGAGCAATTCCTATCCTCTCTGTTCTTAAAGAAAGCCTTGGAGAGGACTGGAACCGTCTGGTTTCCCCATTGGAATGTGCCGATGGTGTTTTCAAAGCCGCAGGGAGTTGAAATGATCCTTACGGTTCATGACCTGATCCCTTGGACTTTCCCAGCCTATGCGAAATCCTTGAAATCAAGGCTCGGCTGGCCAATTTTCCTAAATGCGGTCCGAAAGGCTGATGTCATCCGGTGCGTCTCGAAGGCCACCAGGGATGCCCTATTTGAGAAGGTACCGGAGGCCAGAAACAAGAAAGTTGAGGTCCGCTATCCGAACGTCTTGCCACCGTTCCTTAAGGACCCGGAGTTTCAGAGAAACCTTCGAGAAAAACCCTGGCCGGAAAAATGGAAATTCGAAAAGGGGCAGTATGCGCTTTATGTCGGCAACCTGAAGCCGCACAAGGGGGTTGATTTCCTGATCGATGTCTGGCGGGAAATCCAGGCAAAACTACCCCCAAATGCCCGTTTAGTCCTAGCAGGAAAGAGTTTTGGAGGAAAAATCCCTGGAAGAATTGCAAAGACCCCAAAGACTGTCAGTCTTGGAGAAGTGACAGACGAAGAACTCTGGCAACTCTATGCGAATGCAAGAGTTTTTTGTTTTCCTTCCTTTGCAGAAGGGTTTGGGATCCCCCCTTTAGAGGCTCTTGCTCTAGGAACGATTACGATGATATCTGGCATTCCTAGTGTGAAGGAAGTACTCGGGCAGGAAATCGACATTCCTCTTGTGGTAAACCTTTGGACTGATAGGTTGTCGGAAACTTTTTCCATGAGACAAGGTTCAGAGAAAGATAGTAGCGGTTCGGCGATTACAACCCGCACTTCCACTGAAATTTTGGAGCCATTACGATGACGATAAGGATTGGTATAGATGGAAGGGCTATGGGGGGAAAGGTAAGAGACGGTCTTTCCAACGTTTCTTGTAACTATTTCATGCATTTTCCAGAAACGGAAGATGTCGAGTTCGTTGTGTTTTCTCCACATCGGAATCTTTTCCCGGAGATAGATAATTGTCGGCCCTACAAGTTGGTCGGTGCATCAGGTTTTCGCAAGGGTTGGTTCTACACAGAACTTCCATTTCTACTCCAAAAAAACCCAGTGGATGTCTTCTGGTCCCCTCTTCAAACTTTACCTTTCGGTATCCCAAGGAAAACAAAAACTGTCGTCACTATTCACTATTTCGCTTATTTGAAATATCCCGAGACAATGCCTGCCCTGAGGCGGTTGAATTTAAAACTCCTTGCTACGAGTACAGTCAAGAGGGCTGATTTGCTGGTCGCCATTTCAAATACTACGGCAAAAGAATTAGAAGCTCTTTATGGTAGCTCTGAAAAGACCGTTGTGATTTATAACGGGGTAGATCACGGAATTTTCTATCCGGAGAAGGAATTCTCTCCAATTTTGCGAGGCATGGGATTGGAACCGATGAACTATTTTCTGACTGTTGGTTCTCTGGAGCCTAGAAAGAATTTACGGACCCTCCTAGATGCTTCGGCTCTTTTCTTAAAAGAAATCCCTATAGAGAAACGCCCTAAATTCGTCTTTGTTTATGGAAATGCTTGGAAATCTCAAGAATTTGAGAAAAGAATCAGAGAGGGTATCCTTACGCATGGTGATTCCGTTCCATTGAAGGGGATCAGCGCAGGTCTTCTTAGGAATCTTTATTCACACGCATTAGCGCTGGTATTTCCAAGTCTTTATGAGGGGTTTGGTCTTCCAATGCTCGAAGCCATGGCATGCGGCTGTCCGGTAATTGCTTCTGATATCCCTGTGTTTCGTGAAATCTGCCGAGGTCATTGTTTTCTGGCCGGACCAAAAGATGTTCTAGGTTTTTATAATGCATTACAAATATATTGGGAAAAGAGGGATGGCAGGGGAAAAATAATTGAGTTATCCATCAACAATTTCAAAGAGTTTGATTGGAAATTGAGTTCTTCTAAGCTTTTAAACTGTTTCTTAGGTATGATTAGACGGGGCAAATCATGAGGTGCCTTTTTGTAAGCCCAGAACCATTAACAGAAAGATCGGGAGGGGGAATAGCTATGCTACAAAGCATAATAGCTATTTCCAATTTTTCCGAAGTTGATATTATTGCACCTGAAGGGTCCATTTTAAATAATAATAGGTCAAACATAAAAATATTATACACGTACCAATGGAATAATATTAATATATTTAAAAAAATAAAAAATCTAATTTTTTACGGAAGAATTCGGTTTTTAGATTTTAATGATATAAAAAAAACAATTGAATGGGGCAGATATGATTTTACTTTTTTTGAATTTCCATGGAATTATCTGCTAATGAAGGAAGCCAAAAAGAGAAACATCCCAGTATTTTGTCGTTTCCATAATGCTGAAAGTCAAATTTTGATAGAACAAGTTTTGAGAGAACGAAAACTAGGCTACTTTTTAATGCTTCTGAGATGCCCCATTGCGGAAAAAAAGGCGATCTCTATATCTGATGGATTAATATTTTTAAAAAAAGAGGATGAGTTGTTTTACGAATACAAATATAAATATATAAAAGACAAGGCCTGCGTTATTCCTATTTCTATAATGAATAGGAAGAGAATGACAGTTTCCAATGTCAATAAGACTATTATATTCCCTGCGCAACTAGGTTATGGCCCTAATAAAGAAGGCATGCTATGGTTGCTTGATAGTGCATGGGATAGAATAGCTAAAATGGGTTTTACCTTGTTAGTTGCGGGTGGAAACGCTGATAGCTATTTAAAGGATATTCTGGAACGTAAACCGAATATAAAAGCCTTTTATGACCCTACAGAAAATGATATTGAAATCCTTTACGGTAAAGCATCTTTCTTAATAGCCCCAATATTTTGGGGATCAGGGATGAAGGTGAAGGTTGCAGAGTCTATTGCTAGAGGCATAATTCCAATTGGTACGCCCGAAGCTTTTTCTGGGTATGAAATAGAAGATAAAGTCAACTGCTTTGTTTTTAGAAATGCCGAAGAACTTATAAATATATTCGAAATAATAGATAAAATGAATAATAATGAAATAGCAAACCTATCTAAATCTGCTTATGACTTGTTTGAGAGAAAATACAACATGAATATAAGCATAGAAAAGTATCGCAATTTTATATATAAAATAATAGAAATGAGAGAAAAGTATAATTAAATGTGTCTTTATGCCACTGTATTGACCCCCTCCAGAACTGCACATGATATTGTGCAGGAGAGAGGAGAGGGTAAAGATGACGGAGCAGGAACAAAACGGCACCAATCAGGACGTGAAACGCTGGACTGCCAAAAGAAAGGCCGCCCTTGTCCTGGACATGAT
>JAAYUP010000288.1 GCA_012517635.1 Candidatus Atribacter alterifermentans | reverse complement strand
CCTCGCCCCCTCGGCGTCTTTTGCCTGGACTTCCCCCTCTCCCCCTCAGCGTTTTTTGCTTATTCCCCCTCGCCCCCTCAGCCTTTATCGCGCCCGATTCATGTAGCGACATGCCATGGCATGTCGAATCTTTGGTTTTCATCCTTATTTGGTGCTGCGAAAGCAGCATGGATGTCTATCCAACTTTTCCCTCCATTATTTTAAGAAATAATTTGACCATTTCAGGATCAAACTGTTTCCCCGATTGGTTTCGTAGCTCAAGTATAGCTTCTTGGAGTTTCAATGGGCTTTTATAGGGTCGAGGTTGTATCATCAAATCATAGCTATTCACTACGGCAGAAATTCTCGTAATGATTGGAATATTTTCCCTCGAAAGTCCTCGCGGGTATCCTGATCCGTCCCACCATTCACAATAGCTTAAGGCGGCATCTGCTATTTGAAAAGTATGGGGAAAATATTGAAGAATGCGGTAACTAATTTCTGGAATCCTCTTCAGGATCTGTTTCTCTGCCAAAGTTAACGGCTCTTTTTTTAAAAGTAGGTGAGGTGAAATCGTGATTTTTCCAATATCATGGAGAGCAGCTAACGATAAAAGCTCATTCAAGGTTTGCTGATCAAGATGAAGAATTTTTCCTAATTCTTGATGATAAAGAAGATTTTGAGTATTTCCTTCTTTATGAAAAAGCTGCTTGATTTTCCAATGTTTTAATTTTAACGAAGTAAACAGACGGTCCTTGACTAAATGATTTTCAATCGCCTTCTTGTGGTACATATCATCCTCAGCTTGTTTTAGAACTTCTTTCATTTGATCTCCTGGAAAATTTTTAGTTCCTATTCCAAGAGATATAGTGATGGGTATCGTTTCGGCTTTTCCTTTTTGACAATTTTCCGATATCCGATTCGCTACCGTCTGGGCAGTTACCTGAGAGGTTTTCGGCAAAAGAATAATGAACTCATCCCCTCCCCACCGGGCAATGATATCTTCTTTTCGGCAAGAATCTCTAAGTATTGCTGCTACTTTAACCAAAAAATCATCTCCGTAGTCATGACCGTAGACATCATTCACCAACTTTAATCCGTTTACATCACCCATTATTATGCTTATAGGTAACTGCCGCTCAGTATCAAGCCTTTTTATTTCCTCTTCAAAAAGCACTCGATTCCACAATCCAGTGAGGGGATCACGTAAAACAACATCGTTGGAAAAATACTTCTGGCTTTTTACTGTAAATTCTTGAAAAACTTCTTCATCCTTATAAAAGTAAAACTTAATCTGATTATCCATCAGCTGAGTTCCATTGCTCTCATTCTCTCTTAAGGGTATCTCTTTTTTTCTCGCCTCATCGAAAGCATTTTTCTGGTTATCTTCAGTGTTTTGAACTTCGGGATGGACATATTCCGAGTTAAAATTATTATTGTTTAATGAATTGAAGAGATCATTTCTGTAATTTTTTTGGTTTATTATTGGATTGATACCCCTTTTAAGAGCTTTTCTTTTCAATTCTCCCTTTCCCCCACTTTACTCTATTTAAATTGAAAAAATTAATGATTTTCTTCTTATTACTTTATCATTTTTCTAAAAAAATAGTAAAATAGACCTTCATGCCACTTTCGTGGCATCAGTTGAGGATAAAAATGAGTTTCCCCTCACTCTGATCCTCTCCCACTTGGGGAGAGGGAAAAATTAAGAAGGAAAGAACGTTAGTAGCGGTTCACGGTTCACACTTCACGGTTCACGGTATTTTCAGGATAGACCCTCATGCTGCTTCGCAGCACCACATGAGGATGAAAACTGAGAGGGTCTATCCTCATCAGTTTCAGTTTTTTAAAATCTTTTCATCTTACGCCGTAGGCTGCTATCCTGTTGTAGTTTACAGGATAGTTGGTTATATAATACACTTTTATTTAAAATTTTGGTAAGTGGTCTTTAAACATTGAGAATAAAGTCGGATATGAAAGTTATTAGGAATAATGGTGGCGCAACCGGGAATTGAACCCGGGCTTGCGGATTGAGAGCCCGCCGAACTAACCACTATTCTATTGCGCCACGT
>JAAYUP010000287.1 GCA_012517635.1 Candidatus Atribacter alterifermentans | reverse complement strand
TCTTTATTTTTAAACTCTTCTTCCAAGGTTTCTTGGATGTAGAGTATATCAATATGGTCCAGGTCGTCAGCATATTTAAGGGCGGTATCCGAAAGACTGCCAACCTTCTTGGTCCGGTGTAAACCTGTCAATACGTTTGCAGTATTTGTCTTACCAATTGATGAACCACCTTTAAGAGTGTTTATGGTTGATAATCCCAGCCGAGCTCCAACACAATTAAAATTCAAAATATGTTTTGATTCCACCTCCCCGATGATAAAACCATCATCAGGGGAGCGTTCATATAAGGCTTTATCAATAAAACTTAAAAGATCAGGCTTTTCAAGAATCTCTACAAGTTTTTCTCTCCGTTCTTCAGAGATTTCTTCTGTTTGATCATCATTTACTAATTCAAAATCAGGATTTTCTACTACTTCCTCGTGTATCGGTGATAATAATACTCTATTTTCACCTATAAAGACCCCAACTTCCTCTAAAAATTCCTTTATATCATCTGATTCTATTCCAGCTTTAGCGTTTAAATGTTTGATCAGAGCCTGGTCCCTCTTCTTATTTTCAACATCCAGTCCAAATCTATTTGATATTTTCCTATGAAATCTTTGAGGCTTTGAACCGCTAAATTCAATCTATTGTACAAAATAAGAACCACTACTTTGCTGTTCGCAGATCCAATATTCATAATCATTAATTTTCTTGAAATATAAGCTGAATCCATCTATAAGATGTTGAACAGGTTTCTCTCTGAAGTGTGGTATCTTGGGTCCTTCCAGCTTCTCTGGGATTAGGGCCATTGACGGGGTATCTTCCGACAAGTTTATATTATTTGATAATAAAGTATTACTTGTAGGTGATCCGTCCCTACTTTTTTCTTCCGGCATCTTAGAACCCTCTAGAGAGTATCATCTTCATCAACTTTGATACCAGAGAGTTCAAGATATTCTTTTATTTCTTTAATAGGAACTGGGGGGTTTTCATCATCTTTATAGGTTTTATATATAGTTTTTAGTTTGTCAAGAAATCGTATAGCCATATTTTTCACCCCCTTAGTTCATTTTTAATTGCATTTCGCACAAATTCACTTAAACTGGCTGATTCACCATTTTCTATCTTCTCTCGAATTTTGTTCAGATCATTTAGATCTATTGAAACACTTTTTCCAACCATCATGTTATCATCCCATAACTTTATGGTACTTAATATGAAAATCACACATATAAATATTACTAATTATTATTATTGTAATAATAATTTAGAGAAAAAAGATTTTCGATCAAATAACACACAAAATTCAGTGAAAACTAGAGATTTTTTGTAATTTCCCTTAAAACTGTGGGATTATTTAGTAGAATTTCCAGGTCTTCGTTTCTTTTTTTATTCTCTTTTTCGAGCTCTATCATCCGTTTTTCCAATTCTTCTTTTTCCTTTTCTAGAGTCATTATTCGATCATCGGTAGTGTCATAGACTTCTACCTTACTGAACAGGGTTAAATCAGCCATGTAAAAATAATATTTCTTTTTCAAATCATTGTAATCAGGTTTTAAATATCGACGGCCGGTTTCGTCCTGGACCTTGTGCCCCATCAGGATTCGCGGTTCGATCCATCCCATATTCGTTTTAAGTTGATTAGAAAACCATTTACGCAGATTATGGGGGCGGAAATAGGATGGTCTGGTTTGAGGAAACCCGCATTTTTTATTAACTCGCTGGAAATATCTATTAAAAGTTTGTTGATTTTGTTTTTTTCCTGGAAGACCACAAAAAAGGGGAGTTTCTGGTTTAAACGGTGTTGGTGGTTTCACTTCCAAATAGTTAAGAATAAAATGTAGACTTTCAGGTGTTGAAAATGTTGTCTGCCATTTAGCACCTTTTTGCATGAAGTAATGCCAGGTTAAAGGCCCAAAAGTCTTTGGTAGCTGTTCACGTATCCTTTCAATATCTTTGAAGTCCTTAGGATGGACACGTATATATTCCTTTAGGGCTTCGCATAGGTCTTTGAGTGTTAGATTCCTCAAATCTCCCTGTCTCATCCCTGTAGTGGCTAATAAAATTATTATTGCCTGAAATTTGATGGATGAATTACTTATTGCTTTTTTAATATCATCTGTACTAGGTAACTGTTCAACCGAATCTTCTTTACTGGGTCTTGGTGGTCTTCTTCTGTTTTCTGGAAGTTCCATTATTCCATAGAATCGGTAAAAAGATTTGACCATTATAATATATGTCTTAAGTGTTGATTCTCCTAACTTTGTCTCTAAGAAGTCTTCGTAGTCTTCTAGGTGTTGTACAATTCGCCTTCTTTTAAGGCGTATGCCTGCTTCTTCATCATCGTCTGCTTCATCTATAGCTTCACTTGGAGTCAAACCAGTTGATTGGTGGAAATATCTGAATGCGTAAGTGTATGAAGTTTTACTGCTCTCGGACAAATGTCGCTTTCTGTAATATCGCTGGAGTTTAGGATCTTCATCCACATTCTTCATAACATTTGATTGATTTTTAATACCATAAATATTTTTCAATAGAAACCCCAATACATCGTTTCTATTATCAATTAAAAAACCAATTGAGATTTGTTTAATTAATATTAGTTTTCAAATTATAAAGATATAAACTTCACTAATCAGATTCCTCTTTAGACTTACCGAAGGGTTTGGAGAATTTCTTCTCAATCTCCTGTCTGTAT
>JAAYUP010000286.1 GCA_012517635.1 Candidatus Atribacter alterifermentans | reverse complement strand
CTTGAATTGATAGAAAAAGCCCTTCACCTTTCAGAAAAAGCCTGGGAAGCTGTTAACCCAATGATCCGTCCTGGAATTATAGAGAAAGATTTTGCTCTGGAATTGGATTATCAAATGATCAAGACTGGTGGAGACTCAATTGCCTTTCCGACCATTGTAGCCAGCGGAGAAAGATCGGCTCTTCCTCATGCTCAGCCAACAAATAAGAGAATGGAGTCAGGAAATTGGTTGGTCGTAGATTGGGGAGTTCGATATAAAAAGTATTGTGGAGACATTACCCGTACCATCCCCATTGGTTGGGTAGAGGATCAATGGTTTAACCAAACGATCCAGTTGGTTCAAGAAGCTCAGCAATTAGCTCAAGATTCAATCCGAGCGGGAGTCCTGGCTGCGGATGTTGAGAGGGTGGTTCGTAATTTTTTCCAACAACATAAGATTGAGCAATATTTTACCCATAGTTTGGGTCACGGTGTAGGGATTCAAGTACATGAATCACCCAGATTAAGTAAAAATAGCGAAGATATTCTTCAAGAAAATATGGTGGTAACGGTCGAGCCAGGAGTTTATATCCCTGGGAAAGGTGGAATTCGATTAGAAAATATAGTTGTGGTTGGGAAAAAATCGTGTCGAGTTTTAAACAACCTTCCAGTCATTTTGTAAAGTGAAGAATAAGTCATTCATGAGAAGAAGTTTAAAGTCATTTTTCTTGATTCATAGGAGGTTTTATAGTGGCTGATATTATTTCAAATACCGATCTCAGAGTCGGAACCTGTATCGACGTTGACGGTACCTTATATGTTGTTACCGCTTTTCAACCAGCTAAATTCGGAAAATGGAGTTGGGTGACCAAAACTAAACTTCGAGATATCAATACCGGTTTTATTGTAGAGAAAGTTTTTAAACCAGGAGATAAAATCGTACGAGCGATTCTCGAGGGGAGACAAGCACAGTATATGTATAAAGACGATGGGGGTTTCCATTTTCTCGATCAGGAAACCTTTGAGGATGTTTTGCTTTCAAGTGATTTAGTTGGTGAAGCCAGTGATTTTCTGATAGAAAATATGATGGTTGAAATATTGATGTATGGAGATAAATATGTGAGTATAAATCTCCCTTCCTACGTCGAATTAAAAGTGGTAGACGCTCCTCCAGGGATCAAAGGTGATACTGCTTCTGGTGGTTCAAAACCAGCTACACTTGAAACGGGCATAGTCGTTCAAGTTCCTTTGTTTGTGAACATCGGGGAGATTATTCGAGTAGATACTCGTACTCGGGAATACTTAGAGAGAGCTTAGGAGTGCCGATATTGAAGTATATTGATATCTCTTTGCTGGAAGGTAGAGTTGGATATTCTCATCGGGTTTTAGTGAAATTAATTGAAGACATCATTTTGCGTGTCCCAGGTATTGATTCTTTAGAAAAACAACCTGATGAAAGCATTAAAATTGAAACGAAAAAAGAATCCTTAAATATTTCTCTCTATCTCAATTTTACCTTAGAAAAGAGGGTACCAGAAGTCGCTTGGGATGTCCAGAAAAACCTCAAGGATATTTTTGAGAAAAAAACCGGTTTGAAAGTTGATCGAATTGATATTTTTGTCCAAGGGTTTTCATCGGTTGGATTGAATGAAAATTTTGAAAATTTGTTTCCTGAATTATTTATTCCAGAACTGAAGGTTAATCATGCGCCGTAAAGTGAGAGAAACCGCTCTGCAAGTTTTATTTCAAATGGATCTTAGGAAAAAAACACTTTCTGAGATCTTATCGGTGTTTCAAATACCCTTAAATTGGAAAGATGATGATCGGAATTTTTTCCTTTCACTGGTAAGGGGAGTAGAGCAAAACCTCCCAGAAATCGAACGAATTATTTCAGCTTATAGCTTGGAATGGCCTGTGTATAGAATGCCAACCATTGACCGAAACTTATTAAGGATGGCAATTTTTGAGATGTTTTATCTCTCTGATATTTCGATTGGAGTTACAATTAACGAGGCAGTCGAATTGGCCAAGAAATATAGTACCAACGACTCGGGTAAGTTTATCAATGGTATTTTGGGGAAATTAGCCAAGAGTTCTCAGATTGAATTCAAATCATTGGGGGTTAACAAGGGAAAATAATGGATATTCTACAATATATCAACGAAAACGCTGTCCTTATCGATAATCATCTGGAACAGAGAATTTTT
>JAAYUP010000285.1 GCA_012517635.1 Candidatus Atribacter alterifermentans | reverse complement strand
AAAATTCCCCTCCGTGGAGGGGTCCGCTTAGCGAGGGGAGGGTGCCTTTCGGTTTTTAATGGTTATTCTAAGATAATACGAAAGAAATAGGTTTAAAAGATGAGATCCTCACGGATTCGAAAAGCGAATCCTCAGGATGACTGAGAAGGTGGATGAGATTGCCACGTCGCATAAGACGCTCCTCGCATTCAGACTGTGTCACAATTCCTTTCTTACACCACGTATAGCCTAAAAGTGGAGGACACATAACCCATATCCTTAATTTTTGGTTATCTTTTCCCAATATTACCGTAAAATATTCGTATAAGTGGGGGTAAATAATTTACAGAATCATTATGACACAGTCTGAATGACGGAGCAGGAAACAATTCAATCCACCTTTCTCCTTCTTTTCAAAAGGGGAGAACGATTCCTGAGTCAGTATTTTCATCTTCATTTGGTCATAACACAAATCCAGCATTTGTGACGATCCTGTCAATACAATTTTACAGAGCAGTCAAGTCTGAGTACAATATGAATCAATTAGAAAAAATTATATCTTCGGCGGTGATTGAGATGAAAGCAGAGCTGTGTTCAATTACCATCAACAATCAAAAGAAATTAAATATCACCCCAGGCATGACTATTCTCGAAATCGCCCGCAAATCTTTTCCTAATAGTTACCAGACTTTCATGGCAGCCCGCTTGAATGGAGAAATCGTTGACCTTAATACCAAAGTTGACAAACCAAGTGATGTTTGCTTCTTGGATTTCTCCCAACCCGAAGGACATCGCACCTATATTCGGAGTTTACTTTTTACGCTCAGCTACAGCATTCACATTCTTTACCCTAAAGCCCAGCTCCATGTTCTCCATTCCATGAGTGATGGTTTATTTTGTGAAATATCAGGGGTTGGAAATTTAACGACTGAACATTTAGAGAACATTAATCAAAAAATGCAAGAATTAACTCAAAAGAATCTCTCCTTTGAAAGAGAAATTGTCGACTGGGATAAGGCTATTAGTATCTTAAATCATCAAAATCGAGATGACCTTAATCGGCTTTTCCGCTACTGGCGTATTACAGCAATAACTCTTTACCGCCTTAATGAATATTATGATTATTTTTATGGGCCTCTTTGCCCATCAACCGGTTATATAAAAAACTATGGATTTGTCTTGGTTCCACCTGGTTTTTTTCTTCAATACCCACGGACTACCGATCCAGATCGTCTTCCCACCTACGTTTTTCACCCTAAATTATTCACTACTTACCAAGAAGCCGCTCAGTGGGCAAAAATCATGGAGATAAAAAATGTTGGGGATTTAAATGAATCGATCATCCACGGTCAAGGTCAAGAAATCGTTTCAATGACCGAGGCTTTTCATGAGAAAAAAATCGCCCAAATCGCTGACCTCATCACTCAAAGAAGAGGAAGTTTGAAGATAGTCTTTATCGCCGGTCCCTCCTCTTCAGGAAAAACCACTTTTGCCCGGCGTTTATATATTCAATTGCGAGTGAATGGTTGGAAACCTGAAACCATTTCTCTTGACGATTACTTTATCTCCAGAAAAGATATTAAAACCTGGGATAATCAATATTACGAACGCCCGGAAGCTCTTGACCTCGAGCTTTTTGAACAACAAATCGAAGAACTCATTAATGGCAAAGAGGTTGAAATTCCCCGATACAATTTTATCACTGGTAACCGTGAACCAGAAGGAGCCAAAATGAAATTAGGTCATGAGGGTATCATCATCATTGAAGGACTTCATGCCCTTAACCCTTTGCTTAGTAAAAATATATCTGAGGAAAGACAATTTAAGATTTACACCAGCGCGATTACGCAGCTCAATATTGATAATCACAATAGAATGTCAACCACCGATTGTCGGTTGATTCGTCGCCTAGTGAGAGACAGTCAATTTCGGGGAAGCACGGCTGAGGAAGTTTTTAAAACTTGGCAATATGTCCGCGCCGGAGAAGAAAAATACATTTTTCCTTATCAAGAAGATGCCGATATTTTTTTCAACTCATCCCTCATTTATGAATTAAGCATTCTTCGCCAATATGCCGAACCGCTTCTCCGGGCAATCACTCCTGAAAATGAAACTTACTTAGAGGCTTATCGCCTCTATGCCTTTTTAAATCACTTCATCCCTCTACAATCCTCTTTCGTTCCATCCAATTCTATTTTGAGAGAATTCATAGGAACCTAAAAAGGCGATAGCGAGGAGCTCAACGATCTAGCAATCTCAATATCACCAAAATCCATGAAGAGTGAGTCGTGAGCCGTAAAATTTCACCCTCATCCTCACCTTCTCCCTTTTTTGTTTTACCTCTCCTCCTCCGCATTTCTTACATCCTTTAATCTATTCCCCCATTGAGGGGGGATTTAAGGGGGGTGTGCCTTTCAATTTTT
>JAAYUP010000284.1 GCA_012517635.1 Candidatus Atribacter alterifermentans | reverse complement strand
TGTTTTTATGGGTTTATATTAAATATCTGAAATCAAAGGTACAAAAAGATAATAGAACTGAAAAATTTCCATCCTGAAAATATATGAACGATTTTTTGCTGTCGTCATCCTGAGGCTTCGTTTTTTGAAGCCGTGAGGATCAATTTTTTCACTTCTTTTTTTATAAAACTTAAAAGGATGGGATTCTCACGTCGCATAAGACGTACCTCAGAATGACAGACTCAGTAATTGAGATTGCCACGTCGCACAGGACGCTCCTCGCAATGACGGATTGAGATAGAATTTTCATCCTCAACTGGTGCCACGAAAATGGCATGAGGGTCTATCCTATAAATACCGGAATAAGTGAAAAGTAATTTAACAAAAAAAGTGAAAGGCACACCCCCCTGAATCCCCCCTCAATGGGGGAATGAATACAACAATTCCCCTCCGTGGAGGGGTGCCGCTTTCGCGGCGGGGATGGTGCCTTTTACCAGTTATCCTGAAGCTTCTTTTCTTGAAGCCGTGAGAATCCCATCCGCCCACTCCGTCATCCTGAGGCTTCGTTTTATGAAGCCGTGAGGATCTCATCTTTTTCTATTTTCTTCTTAAAAAAACGTTAAAAGGATGGGATTCTCACGTCGCACAAGACGCTCCTCAAAATGATAGAACAGTAAAAAATTCAAATCCCCCTAACCCTTTTTGGTAAAGGAGGAATTTGATCAGCGTATTAATATTTTCATTTTCATCTGGTGTTACAAAACAGCATGGGGATCTTATCCTGTTCAGACAATAAACTGAAAGCTGCTAACGATAAAGAATGACATCATTCTCAGCTAATCTTTATTACTCCTGATTTCTCAAAGATATAATGAATGAAATTTCTCAATTAGGTGTTTTTTTACGTCAAAGATAATTAAGGAGGAAGGGAGTTTATGAAAAATTTTATATGATGTTCTTTTTTAAATTTTTTCCACGAGCATTTTGTTTACAGGACAAGCCGCTTTTGGTCAAAATCAATCGAGAACTAGTCAATCCATTCCTGGTTAGCTCAAAATCATAAAAAAATTGTTTATCCCATTCGAGAAATTTATCATAATTACCCTGCTATGACCCCAACTGAGGATGTGCTTACCGAAATTCTTATACCTGTTGAAGAAAAAAAGGAACAAAAGTAATAAATATGAGTTGATGTAGTTTCACTACGAAATTCTCCCCATGAATGTGGGGGAGAATTTCGTAAAAAGAGGTATTTAAAGATTAAATTTATTAATCAGCGATCCGGTCAAAATCACCAATAGTATCATTAACAAATTTATACGCCTTCCCCATAGGATCGATTTGGAAATTCACAAACCCGCCTTTATCCATGAAATTAGGTATAGAAATCAAAAATGTATCTCGATTCCAAGGAGTTAAAATAACCTTAGACTTCTTAGGTCCAATAGCAAAAATTAAATTTTCACCTTCAATACTTATTACAATTTCTCCGAAAATCGGGTTAACGTATTTTCCTGTATAGGCTCCCAAGGGAAGTGGCTTTTCCTTGGGAATATCAGGGAATGCAGCTTCCTGGGATAAAGTTTCTTTATATGCTTTAAGGTTTTCTGCGCTCCAATCTCTTGAGGGGTTACCAAAGTAAAGATCAACAAACTGTTTTCCCAGTGCCTCGGTAAGTGAGGTATCGGACAAATTGGTCAGAACGACAATTCCCAATTTCACCTCTGGTATAAGTTGAATTACAGATTTTATACCAGAAGTTCCTCCATTGTGCCAAATCAGAGAATAGGGTTCATGTTTTGTCGTAATCCAGGCTAAATTATAAAAGTTGTTTGCATCTATAATGGTTTTGGGAGAATGCATATATTGAATATTTTCTTTGCTGATAAGCTGTTCCCCTTTATACACCCCTTCATTAAGCTGAAGAATCGTCCACTTAGCCATATCGACAACATTCGAATTAATTCCTCCAGCAGGAGAATAGGTATACACCCAATCAATATATGGCCAATCCATCGGGAGCATTTTCGCCTGTCCCTTTAAATTTTGATGGAGAAAAGCAACATTTGGAGCCTGAGTAAACCCATCTTGGGTGCAGGTGGTATCATTCATTCCTAATGGATCCAATATTCTTTCTTGTAAATTATCTTCCCAGGTTTTTCCAGAAACTTTTTCTACTAAAGATGCCGCGACTAAAAATAGATTGTTCATATATGCAAATTCACTTCGGAAGCTACTTATAGGTTGAATATAACGAATGGAATGAATAATATGTTCACGATCGAAGCCAACAAAAGAAAGA
The DNA here is from genome assembly GCA_012517635.1 of Candidatus Atribacter alterifermentans. Lineage (GTDB taxonomy): Bacteria > Atribacterota > Atribacteria > Atribacterales > Atribacteraceae > Atribacter > Atribacter alterifermentans. The sequence continues at coordinate 7,768 of JAAYUP010000284.1, read as the reverse complement.
AAATCTCCTGCATAACCAGGCATACCACTATGTTGAGCCATAACATCATTGATGAGAAATTCACGGGTTACCCAGGGATCATACATTCGAAAATCAGGAAGATAGTCAATGACTTTGTCGTTCCAATATAACTTCCCTTCATCGACCATCATAGAGACTAAGGCGGCGGTAAAAGCCTTGGAAGTTGAGCCAATCTGGAAAATTGTCTGTTCATCAACCGGATCACTTTCTCCAACTTTTTTTACTCCAAAGCCCTTGGCATAGATCATTTCATCTCCTTGGACGATGGATATTGCCATCCCAGGAATTCCCCAATCTTTGCGAGCTTGTTCAGCATAGGCTTCAAAATCAGCAAGAATTTTCTGTAAAGCTACCTGATCGGGATGGTTAATGCTGTCGTTCGCTAAAACTGATAGTGAAGTAATTAAAATACAACTCATAACAAAAAGCATTAAAAATGATGATCGGACAAATAATTGATAAAGCTTGTTTTTTCTCATATAATTCTCCTTTTTTTATTTTTTAAAAATGAGAGCTTTTTAAAAGCTTTATTTTATAATTCTTTGCCTATGTTTATCGGAAAAATATTGCATATCTTTAATCTTTTTATTTTTTTTCAAATTCATTAAACATTAGCGTCTCTTTGATATAGCCATAAAAGACTTGAAAGGTTAAAATGGATAGAAAATTTTAATATCCATTAAACCACAGTCGATGGAGGAACATAATGAAAAGAAAAGTTGCCAAACTCATATCTCCAAAAACTTTTGTTATTGAACAAGAAGAAATTCCATCTTTAAAAAAGGATGAAGTTCTCGTAAAAATAGAAGCTTGTGGTATTTGCCATACTGAAATGTCCACCTATTTGGGAGAAAGTGTCACGATTATCGAAGGTCTCGAAAACTATCGCTTTCAAAAAGAAATTCCCTACCCAGTTGAGTTGGGACATGAACCATCGGGTATTGTTATTGATGTTGGTAGCGAGGTTAAAGACTTCAAAATTGGCGATCGAGTCGGGGGACCGATTGATGGATCATTTGCTTCACACGTAGTTACCATTCCTAAAAAATTGGTTAAAATTCCCGATTCAGTTGAGAATCCAAAATACTGTTTAGCAGAGCCTTTAGGATGTATATCGAATATGGTCCGAACGGCTCGACCTGAATATGGAGATTTTGTTGCTGTCATTGGTTGTGGAACGATGGGCTTGTTGACTCTATCAGCTTTAAAACATATGCCACTTCAAGGGCTTATTGCTATTGACCTCCAAGATTCACGCCTGGAATGGGCTAAAAAATTTGGAGCTCAATTTACCCTCAATCCAAAAAAGGTTGACTGTGAACAGTTTATCCAAGATTTAACCCAAAATCGAGGCGTCGATGTTGCAATTGAAATAACTGGAAAATTAAAAGGTTTGGAAATAGCTTCATTGATAATCCGTAATGCATCCTTTTATGGGTATCAAGGGAGAGGTAGAATCATTGCGTCTTCATTTTACGCTGGTGATCAAATATTGAGTAATACACTTGGTTATCAGCTCATGTTTAAGTCACCTATCATTGCTTCAGTACACCCCTGGCATTCTCTCAATTTTATGGAAGATGTTGCGAAAGGAGTCTGGGGATATCAAAAACATCTCCTCCCTCTCGATCAGTTGGTCACTCATGAGTTTTGTCTCGAAGACTTGGCCAAAGGGTTTGAAGCGGCATCGGGACAGAATGCTGAATATTTGAAAGGCGTTATCATTATGGAATAACTGGTATAAATATTTAAACTGTTTTAGAAAATCAAAGTAATCTCGAAAAGAAAGGAACCTTTCATGGTAAAAAATTCGATGAATCATCATCAATTAAAAATGTCACTTTTTGCATTTTCTATTGCTTTTATGCTTCATCTCCTTCTCTTTTCAACTGCTCCACTTTCAACCATTATCATGAAAGAGATGAATCTTTCTCATGCTGGGTTCGCCTTTATTTTTGGGATTGCTATGATCAGCTTGGTTGCTTCTCGCATCCCCTGGGGATTAATTGGAGATCATATCGGCTTTCGGAATGCTTTTCGGATTGCTCTTCCCATTTCAGCAATCGCAGCAGTTATTCGTCCTTTTACCAAGAGTTATGCTTCTCTTCTTCTTACTCAGCTCGCCCTGGGTTTTGGCTTATCATCAGTTCTCCCTATTCTTCCAATTTTAGTTAAAAAATCCTTTCAAAAGAATGCAACCGGTTTTGCTACTGGAATTTATATAGCTGGTTTTGCTGCTGGGAATGCCACTGCCATTGCGTTTACACCAAGTTTATTAAACTATATCAGTTGGAGAACCATTCTGTTCATTTATGCTCTAATGCCGGTTTTGGTATCAGTATTTTGGTGGCTCTTGATTCCTGAGACTCACCTCAAAACCGAAACGATTCAATTCGCTCAATTTAAAACAATTCTCAAAGATCGCTCTCTTTGGGTTCTTCTGATGTTGGTCATAGCATGTATGGGAGGATATGACACCTTAGCAACCTGGATTCCCAAAGTAATCGAGATGAAAAATTTGAATCCTTCCTTGGCCACCTTTCTTCCTTTAGGTTTTTTCTTTTCTGGTCCTATTATTGGGTTTGTCTCCGATCGATTAAAAAAACGGAATTCTTTATTAACATTAATGGGATTAGCAACCCTTTTATCAACTTTAGGAATAAATACCAGTCATCACGCTTTATTTAACTTATGCTTATTTTTAGCTGGATTCTGTTTGAATAGTGTATTAACCATTAGCCTTGCCATTCCAGCCGAACTGGAAAGATATGCTTCTTCAGTAGGTGGCGTTGTGGGTGTCATTTCATCATTGGGAAACATTGGACCTCTTGCTCTCCCAGTCGTTTTCGGTTCTTTAATCGACCTAACTGGAACCTATCGAGTTTCAATTATCTTCATTTCACTCTTTTCAGGTTTAATTATTTCTCTCTGCTCACGATCAAAATATTTTAAAATTCTTTAAGTTTCTTACTTGAATTATTATTTTTTGATAGTATTTCATAATTGTAAATGTGAGATAAAAAGTAAGTATGCTTACTAGAAAAGTATTTACCAAAAAAGCAAATATTCTATTTATTTTTTAATTTATTGAATATTAACTCATTCTTTTGGCTTCAAATTTTCATTTTTTACCATGTAAATTTTTAAAACTCAATTTTTTAAGAAGTTACAAAATCGATTGATCGATAACCACCGTCGCATTGGGGTGAAGCTGTAAAACCGATGCTGGTATCTCCTCGTTAATCGGTCCTGAAAGAGCTCGACGAATGATTTCAGCTTTTTTTTCACCACTCACCAAAAGAAGAATTTTTCGGTTATTCATAATAGTTTTTATACCCATGGTAATTGCTTTTTTGGGAACTTCTTCTAATTTAGTGAAAAAGCGTGAATTTGCTTTGATGGTCTCCTGACTAAGGGAAACCACATGGGTTATGCTGTTAAGTTGGGTTCCTGGTTCGTTGAATCCAATATGACCGTTGGGACCCAAACCAAGGAGTTGAAAGTCGATTCCGCCTAAGCTTTGTATTGCTTCTTCATAATCAGCACGTTCCTTCGATAGATCTGATGCGGTTCCTGAAGGAATATGAATACGATTTGGATCAAGCTGAATTTGGTAAAAAAGATTTTTATACATAAAAAAAGAATAGCTTTGAGGATGATCGGAAGAGAGTCCAACATATTCATCAAGATTAAAAGTATTAATGGAGGAAAAATCGACAATTCCCAGCCGATGGTATTCACTGAGCATCTCATAGGTTCGAAGGGGTGTGGAACCGGTTGCAAAACCTAGCACTGATGTCGGTTTTTTGATAACTTGTTGGGCGATAGCAATGGCTGCTTTTCGGCTCATCTCCTCATAATTGCTTGCATAGATGATTTCCATAAATCAATCCTCCGCTTTTTTTAAATATATTCTAAAAAATCTTTATCATAAGTCGAATATTCTCTAATAAAATTTGAAAAATGTCTATATTTTTTAAATTTCTTCTCATAGATTTGAGTATATTTTATTTGAGGGAGAAACGGATCTTCGGGTGTTAAACTATTAATAAACGTGTCAAGTTCTTTAACAATTCCCAAAGGTTTTGCACCAAGAAGAAACGCTCCAATAGTGGCAGTGTCGGCATTTTTGAAAGCAAAAACGGGACGATCAAAAATATTGCTCACTAATTTTGGCCATATAGAAAAACGAGTAGCTCCACCACTCAAAAAAATTTTTTTTATATTTGAATTAGAAATCGAGATTAAAGAATCTTTTAAAGCAAAAATTATTCCTTCTATAATGGAATATATCAAATCATTTCTCTCGTGATTCATTTGAAGTCCTAAAAAGGCTGCGTTCGCTTGATAATCAAAATAAGGGGTTCCAGTCCCCATTAAATAAGGGAAAAATAGGATATTCCTTCCGGTGATTTCATCATAGATGGTGTTTAATTCATTATAGATCAATTCTTTATTTTCAGACTCAAAAAGATTTTGAAACCATTGTATTGAAGATCCCCCGGTTGGAACCGTTCCAAGGCAAAAATAACATTGGGGTATACAATGAGAAAATAAATATAAACGCCCCAGCAATTTTTCCTCGATTGAATCAAGGCTCATCAACATTTGTGCTGCAGTCCCAATGCAGAGAGATAGACTTTCTTTTTGAACAGTTCCGGTTGCCAATGCAGTTGTAGCTAAATCTCCGCCACCTTTAATAACTGGAATCCCTTCCAATAATCCAAATTGCTGGGCAGCTTTACGGGATACCTTTCCCAAAATAGCATCACTCTGAATAATATCGGGGAATAAAGACTTTTTTAATTCACAATTATCAATAATTTCTTCACTCCAGCAGTGATTTGATAGGTTATATAACAACGATCCCGATGCGTCAGAATGATCGGTAGCTATAATATCGGTTAAAAGAAAACCGAGGTAATCCTTTGGAAACATGATTTTATCGATATACGAAAAAAGATTTGGTTGATGATTTTTCAGCCAAAGGATTTTAGGAAGAGTAAAGCTTTCTTGAATCGGGTTCCCTGTTATTTTTAAAATTGAATCGGTAGTGAAAATGTTTTTTAAAAAAATGACCTCTTCATGAGCTCTGGTATCAGACCAAATAAGACAGGGATAAGTTATTTCTTTTTCTGAATTTAAAAAAATCGGTCCATGCATCTGTCCAGTAAGAGATATTCCTTGAATTGACTTGACTATTTCTGGATGCTCATCTTCAATTTTGTGAAGAAGGTTCTGTAAATTGGATACCCAAATTGCAGGATATTGCTCAGCATATCCAGGAAGTGAAAAGTGAGTTGAATGGGATTGTGATGATTGAGCTTTTATTTTTCCACTTTCATCATAAATAATACATTTTAAATGAGTGGTACCGATATCTATAGTTAAAATATAAGAAGAATCTTTTATCATAAAGCTCTCACTCTTTTTCGATAGTAGTTATAAAGGTCGGTATTTTTCTTTTTCCCATCTGGTAAATTACCACTAATAAAAATTGGGGGCGTTAATTTTTTTTCCTGAACGAGCCACACCGAAACATTTGCTAATATCAGATTGAGAATAAAAGCGCCGCAGACTGTAGAGGTTGGTGCAATTTTCGGCTCAATCCCTGTTATCGACAAAACAGCATCTCCAATCTCGGCATGGTTATCGATAAATATATCAGCAAAATCACTTAACGATTGGCGGTTTTTAGTTTTTTTTAAAAATTCGCTATATTTTTTTGATCCAATACCAATGAGAGGGAGTTGTGAATCCTTAACTTTCTTAGCCATCTCAACCGGAACATAATTCACACCAGAATTGGAAAAAATGACAAAAATATCTGATTTCTCAGGTTGAACATGATTGAATATTTTCTCAGCATAGCCTTCTAAATCTTCAAGGGTTGAAGATTTCATGGCTCCAGCATGAAGCATAAGTGAAGGTTCAAGAATCGGATTGATACATGCCAAACCTCCAGCTCGATAAAAAGCTTCTTCACTGAATAGATGAGAATGACCAGTTCCAAAAATATGAACAAGTCCCTGGTTAGCAATAGATTGAGCTATTTGAATTGAAGCTTGCAACATTTTTTCTTTTTCTGTATTAATGATTTCCATAAGTTGATTGTTCACTTTATCATAATAACTTAAATCGAAAACAAAATTTGAATCCATTTTTTCCACCTCGTGTTGAATTTATCCATATTTATTATAAAGTAGTTTATCATGATTTTTTTTCAAAAATTCTCAATGTTGAAGTCGAAAGGAATTAAGAGAATATTGTTTTCTTCTCCTAAAAAAGGAGGTTAATAGAAAGGAAGCACTATTTCTTATACTCGTTACAAATGACGAATCACTCGTCAATGATTATCAGTCTTGACTTATGAGAAAGAATTTTTTATTCTGGTTATAACCAGTTCTTACAGGATGATATAATATAAATATATTACCGAAAGGTGTGGAAAGAATAGATGCTTCTTGAAAAAACATCTCCAGTTCCATTACACTTACAACTGAGGAAAATAATTCTATCAATGATTGAAAGCGGTAAGTTAAAACCTGGTGATAAGCTATTTTCTGAATCAGAGTTTTGTAAAAAATTTAACATCAGTCGAATGACAGTTAGAAGGGTTATTAGTGATCTTGTAAATGAAGGATACATTCAAAGAGTTGCAGGTAAAGGGAGTTTTGTTTGTGAACCCAAAATCATTGAGAAGTTAACCTATGTTTCAACCTTTACCAATGATATGATTAACCGCGGACTTATTCCTAACCGGAAACTTTTGGAACGACGAATTGAAGAGCCATATCCCAAGATTGCAGAAGTGCTCAATCTTGATCCAGAGGATAGAATTATTTATATTAAAATGCTTCTCTACGCCAACCATGAACCGATCTGTTTACAAAATGTGTATTTGCCCTATCGGATATTTTTTAAATTTATGGAAACCAGCGAAGAAGAAATTGAAAAAAGAGATTTATGTGAGATCTTGAATACCTTTATTGATCGTCCGGTCTTATGGGCTAAGCAAAGCGTTGAGGCAGTTTTGCTGAAGCCCAAAGAAGCCAAACTTCTTGAGGTATCAACCAACATTCCCGGATTGCTTTGTGAGAGGGTTACTTTTAATGAGTTGGATACTCCAATAGAATATGTTACATTTCTCTATCGAGCTGACCGATATAAATTCATGATCGATAAAAGAAACGTTCTTCATCAGAATAATAAACGGTCAATTGAAAAATAAATATTGATTTTTTCTTATCATTTTCAAATTATTTCTAAATAACAGATGAGATTTCTTTACTTCATCTCAAGAATAATAATGACTCACTTCTCAAGCACTATAGTTATAAGAACCGCTCACGCTTACTTTTCTTTTCTAATCTTATCCTGAAAACCAACGGGCATGATAAATCAAGCCCCTACAAAATATTTAAAAACGTAGGGGCGACAATTTATTGCGCCCGATCTTCATATAATGTAGCGACATGCCAGGACATGACGAATCTTGGTTTTCATTCTCATCTGGTGCCACAACGTGGTATGAGGGTCTATTCCGAAAAAAATGATCCATCAATTATAAACAAATGTTTCATTTTTACAATTTTCATCAATTTATCTTGACAGCTTATTATATCTCAATGTAACCTGTATATACAGGATATAATTAATAAAAGTTGAGGAGGTGAATTTTTTTCTTTTTCTTTCATAATTAAAAAGGAGGTCATGCCCGTGGTAAAAGGGAAAAACTATCTTGATA
>JAAYUP010000283.1 GCA_012517635.1 Candidatus Atribacter alterifermentans | reverse complement strand
GGCATCGACTTGTCCATTATAGGGAACATGAATCTTTCGGGAATATTAGCCGCCTTAATTCTTACCAACCAAAGCTTGCTTTCTGCGGCCGGACCGACGTTGACGGTTCTATTAGCAATTTTAGTGGCGCTTTTATTTGGTTTACTTTGTGGTGCCTTAAATGGATTACTGATTGGATACATTAGAATACCGGCGATGTTAGCTACGATAGGCACTATGTTGTTTTATACCGGTATTGGAATGGCAATAACCGGAGGACGAGGTGTAGTTGGATTCCCAGAAGTTTTTATGTTATTTGGAAATTCTCAATTTTTAGGATTGCCAATTCCTCTCATTGTTATGTTTATTATTTTTGCATTAGTTGCCTTGGCTCTTGAACTTACTGTGTGGGGACGGAGTGTTTATTTGGTTGGTAACAATTATATTGCAGCGCTTTTTTCTGGCGTTCGAACCAAGAAAACCATTATCCTAACTTACATGATCGGTGGGCTAATGTGTGGTTTTAGTGCTTTGATTCTTATATCCAGAGTGAATTCGGCACGGATTGGATATGGCGACACCTATCTTCTTCAGGCTATCCTCGTTTCAGTGATGGGAGGAATTAATCCTGAAGGTGGTTCAGGAAAGGTGATCGGAGTATTGTTGAGTATTTTAATCCTTCAATCACTTTCTAGTTCTTTTACGCTTTTTGCAATAACACCTTATGCCAGGGGTTTAATCTATGGTTTGATGCTGTTGACCATTATGATTGTTAATTATGTATATGGGGAAGGGTCCAGAAGATCGCTACGAAAAACATAAATAGAACAAAAACGATGAAATACCAAGTGGGATATTGTTGATTTTAATACTTTAGAGTATCCGAGATATCATAAGGAGGATGCACCATGAAAGACGGAGAATTAATTCAAATTGGGTATTTGGTGAAGGATTTAGAGGGTGCGATTCAGTTTTATATTGAGACCATGAATGTTGGTCCTTGGGAAATATATACTTTTGCTCCTCCAGCGCTTCGAGAATCAATGGTGCGAGGAAAACCCTCAAACCATGATTTTCGTATTGCCATAGCCTCACCAGGCCAGATTCAGGTTGAACTCATTCAACCTCTGACTGGTCGGAGCATATATGATGAATACCTTGAACAAAAAGGTGAGGGATTGCATCACGTCAAGTACTACTATAAGGACTGTCAAGAAGCGATTCAGGAATTTGGGAAAAAAGGAATTACCGTTATTCAAAGTGGAAAGTTTGATGAAGATGAATATTACTACTTGGATACTTTACAGTATTATGGAATGGTTATTGAAATTGGGAATGGGGGAAAGATCAGACCTCCGGAAAGAGTTATTTCAAAATAAATTGGTTTTAATTATTTGAATAAAAGTTTGGCTAATGCCGGATTTGAGGTTATTGGTGAAGGCTTCAGAAATAATTGGAATCCCGATGAAAAGCGACAGCCCGAAGCCATAGAATTCGGGAAAAAGATTGCCAAAGCATAAAAAAGGAGTGATAGCAATGGATAGTATTCAAGTGGTAGCTGCTGGACCAAAAAATGTTCCGTATTCCGGTGCATTATACGCTGGAGATTTTATTTTTGTGTCGGGACAGGTTCCTCTTGATGAGTCAAAACAAGTAGTGGGAGAGGATATTGAAGCACAAACGACCTATACTCTTGATAAAATTGAAGCCTTACTGGCAAAAGCCGGAGCAAAATTAGATCATGTTGTGAAAACCACAGTTTTCTTAACTGATATGAAGAATTTTTCCAGAATGAATGAAGCTTATAGTAAGAAATTTAAAGGTATCTATCCCTGCCGGAGTTGCATCGAAGTGAATCAATTGCCCGCGCCGGTTCTAATTGAGATCGAAGCGATTGCTTATTTTCCAAAAAAATAAAAATCTATTTAAACACTTTCTCCCTAAATAGCTATAAAACCCGTCTTACCTCCCTCTTTGTTAAAAGGGGAGGTAAGGTTATGAATAAGCTCCTTTTGTCCTTGTTTAGCACCATATCAATAGGAGGGAGTTTAATGTCGGTTTCTCGTTGTCATTATTTTCCCCCTCATCCATTAAGATATTTATCTCCTTCCAGTTCCATTTTTAAGGAGAAAAATTGGAGGAGATCTTTCAGGGTGATGACTCCTATCAATTGATCGTTTTCAACAACCATCAAACGGCTATTCCCGGTGCGATTCATTAAAGATAGTGCTTGAGTGGCATCAGCATCAGGACGGATCGTATTATCAATTGAACAAGACTTAGAGACTTCTCCAGCAGTTTGAGTGCTCCAGTTTTCCTTGGGTATTTCTTTAATATCTCGAGTAGTTAAGCATCCAATTAATTTACTATTTTTTACAACTGGAAACATTTTATAATGGTAACGGTAAATATAATCCTCAACGACTTCTTTGAGAGTTATGTTATCAGGTATGGTGATTGGATCAGGTTTCATGAATCGACGAACAGTCTCCCCCTCCAAGGCTTTAGAAATCATTAATCTTTGCATCGAAACCTGGGATGCATTTTGAAGGAACATTCCGATTAAAAACAACCAGATTCCACCAACAAAGGATCCCTGAAAAATACTAAAAACACCAAGAAAAATAAGAACAAAACCGAATATTTCCCCCATTCGTGAAGCAATTCGAGTCGCCCAACGCAAATCTTTTTTTCTCCACCAGAGAATTGAACGAAGAATTCGACCACCATCCAAAGGAAAAGCAGGAATAAGGTTGAAGCCGGCTAAGGCCCAATTAATTATCCCCAAGTACCCAAAAATTCCAGTAATTCCCATTGAAACTCCAAGATTTTTTAGGATTAAATAGACAGTATAGAAAATCAAACCGAGGACGATACTCGTTACTGGACCGGCTAATGCCATATAAAATTCAGTTTTTGCGTTGGCTGGTTCCTCGGTCATTTCGGCGACGCCACCAAACATAAACAGGGTAATCCCCCGGATTGACAATCCGAAACGGCGAGCGACCAAGGAATGAAAAAGCTCATGAATGACAATTGAGACGAATAAACCGATTGCTCCGAAAATTCCCATCCACAAGTAAGTTGCTGAAGACAATCCCTGGTAATATTGGGGGAATACTCCCATTGACAACGACCAAATCATGAGAAAAAGAACAATTATCCAACTGGGGTCAATTTTTATTTCAAATCCAAATAATTTAATTATCGACAAAGACTTACCGAACATCACAATCACCTCACTTAAAAAGGGACTGATGATTCTTAATTATCTTTATTTATTCATTGTAAATTATAAAAGAGAAAAAAGCTAAGTTTTGAAAAGGGATGTTGCTTTTGGATGTTTATAGGAATTGTTTTTTTAAATGTTTTTAAAAAACCAAATTAGAGAATAGAGAATTGCTTTTTTTCCTAATTTATCCATTAAAACAAACAACCTAAACGCAATAATTATTCCTTTAATATTTAGACGGTTTGATAGGAGCGAAAGTAGCGGGATAAGATTGATAAGGTGGTTTGGAAAATAAGAGAATGCCACGTCGATATGCTTCTCGCAATGACGTTTTTGTGTTCCTTCTCCCTTGATGGGAGAAGGTGAGGATGAGGGTGAAAGCCCAAAATGAGAACCTGGTTGGTTGCTCTCAATAAGTTAGTTATAAAAATCGATCCGGTATTTTCGGTAGGAGTTAATTTTTAATCCTCCTGAATAATTAATACACTGGGATGAAAAAAAGCACTCTTCTATAGTTTTTTTTAATAATTATATAATTATACCTTTTAAACTTGTTTTTTATTGTTTTTCAATAAATATTCAAAATGGGTAAAAAGTGATACCATTAACTTAATTTTAAATATAGAAATGGAGGGAAAATTGTATGAAAAAATGGAAGAAAATTTCCTTATAATTGGTATTATTAGCGTCATAATAATCGGGATGTTTTATTATTTATTGGCTGGTATACAAGAGATAAAGGAAATGGAGGTAACTGATATTGATTTAACTCAAGTAAAAGACGGAGAATATGTTGGTGAGTTTAAGGGAAATAGGTGGTCTAACTCTGTAGAGGTTTTGGTAGAAGGTCACAAAATAACAGATATAAAAGTTATTCAAGATGTTAGAATCCCATTGACAGAAGTGACCCAAAAATTATTTGAAAATGTAAAGGAAAATCAAAGTTTAAATATCGATACTATTTCACAGACGACCATCAACACCAAAGCTTATTTAAAGTCAATAGAAAACGCACTTAAAAAAGGGATGGAATAGAACAGGCATAATATAAACCGGAGGGCCAGGGACGAGGGGGAGAGGGAAAAAAAGAGAAGCAGTAGAAGAAAAAGATAAAAATGAAAACCTAAAGGTTTTTATCGGCATGGAAGGGGGAGGAAAAGATTGAGAAGCCAATAATAATGGTTTCAGGATTAACCAAGGTTTATAAAACTGGATCAGTTGAGGTCATTGCTCTCAAAGATGTAAGTTTTCAAGTCAATAGTGTTGAATTTATTGCGATAATGGGACCCTCTGGTTCAGGAAAATCAACCATAATGTATATTCTTGGATGCTTAGACCGAGCAACCAGTGGAAGTTATTGTCTTGAAGGTCAAGAAGTTTCCCGATTAAATGAAAATATTCTGGCTGCCATCCGAAATAAAAAAATTGGATTCGTTTTTCAGACTTATAATCTTCTGCCACGTCTCAACGCCTTCCAAAATGTTGAGCTCCCATTGATTTATGCTGGAATTTCCGGTTCACAAAGAAAAAAGATTGTTAAAAATGCACTTATCCAAGTTGGATTGGAAAATCGGTTGTTCCATCGGCCGAACCAACTTTCGGGAGGAGAATCTCAACGAGTGGGGATTGCTCGAGCATTGGTTAATGATCCAAATATTCTCTTGGCAGATGAACCAACGGGAAATCTTGATAGCAAATCGGGCGAAGAGGTGATGCAAATATTTCAGAATTTAAATGAGCAAGGTAAAACGATTATTCTCGTTACTCACGAAAGAGACATAGCATATCATGCCAAGCGGATCCTTCACTTTCTTGATGGGAAATTGGTTGGTGACGAATTCGTCGAAAAACCAATACAAGCGATTGAACAATTAGAGCGGATATCATCATCAGTTTCTTATTAATATTCATTTACTTTTTCACTTTCTCAAAAAATGGTCATTCATGGTTTGAAGAAAGAAAAGTATTGTGGCTAAAACAAAAGAAGGATAAGGAATCTGATTGGGTAGTTTTTTCCGCTCTTTGTTGATTAGAAGTTTGGCTTTTCTGAAAAAAACCGTAAGCTGAAAAATAAGAATTCTCATGATTGAAAAAGAAATACCATCCTAAGCCAGAAGTCAAAATGAATAAAACAATACCAATTATAAGCTGATCCCTCCTTTTTTTATTCCAAAGAAGAAGACCGATTATGGTTAAAAAACTAATTGGAAGGAAAAGAAGCTGGTTTTGGAAAAGAACGAAAGAGAGAATAAGAGCACTGACTATCCAGAAGATTCTAACTTTTCCTTGAAAAAAAAGCATTCCAAGAAAAGGATAAATAAACCAAAGTTTGGAAAAAAACATGGGAAAATTATAAGAAGATGAGGTCAGAAATTCTGGAAATAAATATTTCAGGTTCAATGAAGAAGTGCGAAGGAATAAAAAGGGATTACCAGAAAAGACCCAATTAAAAAAGAGGATGGTAACAAAGAAAAAAGTTGGAGGAAAGAGTGATACCAGAAAAAGAGACGTTTTTCTTTGAAGTGAATCTCGGAAAAAAAACCATAGGAAAATGATCACTGGGATGATAACCCAAAGAAAGGATAACCGAGTTAAAATTCCTACTCCAAGGCTTATTCCTGCGAGAAAGAAAAAGTAAATTGATTGGGTTTCATGATATTGAATGATATGAACGATGGCGATGATGATGAAAAGTGCCAATAAGAAGAATGAAGGAGAAGAAAGAGATAAAAGAAAAAATGGAGAAGTAATAATTAAGATAATAAAAATTGGTGGTAGGTTTTTTTGAGTGATCATTTTAGACGACAACCAGATGGCAAAGGTTCCAATTACTGGTGGAATGAGAGCTGGCAAATAACCAACCAAAGCAAAGAGAAAAGGTAAGAAAGGATAGGAAAGAAAGAGTATTTTCGGTTGTTCGGACTGAGAAGAAAAAAAGATTTGCGCCTGGTTGCTATAAAAATCAATTTCGGACGATATCAAGCCTTTTTGACGCGCTAAAAGAGTAAAGAAATAAAAGAGAAAAAAACAGAATACATAGAAAATAATGGCGGTAATGGTTTTTTTACTCATCCGGTTTTCCCTCAACTTGCAACCCATGGATAGTTTTTTCCCAGAAAAAAGGACGGGTAAAAAGCTGAAAAATACCTTTCCAAGCAGCAATACTGGTAAGCCACCAATACAAAGGATTTAAAAGTGAATAAAAAATGAGTCTATCATTTCTTCGTCTAAAAACTGCTAACATATTTAGATAAATCCCTAAAAAGTTACCAATGATAAGGTTAAAAACTCCTAAGTATAGGATAGGACCGGAAAAATAGCTTTGTAGAAATTCACCCCGATTGAAAAGCCAGATAAAAAAGAGAACCCATAAAATAAGAGAAAATGCTTGTCCAAGCGTGGTCCCACCGATAAACGCTTGGAGAGTAAACCAACCTTTCCACCCGGAATTCCGGATGACCTGAAAAGGGTGACGATTATGAACTAAAAAAGTTTGCAGATATCCTTTCAACCATCGAGAACGTTGACGAATCCAATTTTTTACCTGGCTATTGGCTTCTTCAAACGTCGTAGATGGAAGAATACCAATCTGATATCCTCGATAACTCGCTCTCATACCCAAATCAGCATCTTCAGTGACATTATAGGGATCCCACCCTCCTAAATCTCGTAGAATCTTGGTACGGAAATGATTTGATGTTCCGCCTAAAGGAACAGGTAAATGGTTCAAATAAAGACCAGGAAGGAGATAATCAAACCAATAAGAATATTCCAATGTAAATAATCGAGTGAGAAAATTTTGTTCGGCATTATAAAAATTGAGCGCATTTTGAAAACATATAATATTAGGAGGTGATGAACGAAAATAAGCAACTGCTTTTTTGAGTTGATCTCTTTCGGGGATATCTTCCGCGTCATAAATGGTGAGAAATTCACCCCGGGCAAAAGCCAAACCAAAATTGCAGGCTCGCGGCTTGGTCTTAGGCATTCCTTCGGGAACAACAACAAAACGAACATTATAGGGTGGCCTTTCCGCTTTACAATGAATCAAAGTTTCCTGGTCATCTTCTTCGAATAGGAATATGACGTCAAGCTTTTCCGGAGGGTAGTCTAGGTTCTGAATAGCGGTTTTCAGTTGACGAATCACGCTTGGTGGTTCGTGGTAAAGAGGCAACAAGATGCTATATATGGGAAGATCGCTGGGCAGAAGCTGATAATCAGTTTTTTTGAATAATGAGCTATTTGTGTCAAGCTTTGCTCCAGCTGAACTCAGCACATATCGAAATATAACATTGATAGCATAAAAAAGATTAGCTAAACCCAATAAAATTAGGAAGGTTAAGTGAGGAAGAGTAAAAACACCAATTATTATGAGGGCGCATAAAATACCCAAGCTAATCCATTGGATCGGAGTAAAAACTCTCATTGCTGATTCCTCTGGAGAACGATAAAAAAGACCGGAAGTTGCTTCTAATAAAAATTTATCTTTAAAAAAGATATGAGCCAGCCAATCCAATTCGTAAGGAGTAATCAATTTAAGAGTAAGCTTTTTTCCCGGAAACCTTTTTTCTAAAAACTGTCGAAGTGATCTATTGTTGGGATTTGGAGTCAGGATTTCGATTTCGTCATGATTAGAGCGATAGGGGAAAAAAGAAAACTGAAAAAAGTCCTGGGTATTGAAAAACGAGAGCAACTTCGGGTCAATTTCTTGGGCAAGAAGTTGAAGATTCCCTCCAGCGTATTCAAAAGGACCTTGTTGGGTGATAACTTGATAGAGCTGTAAAGGGGTTATTGAACCAAGAGAAACAAGAATCTCTCCTAAAAGGCTTCCAGTTTCCTTTTGAAGTTCAAGAGCCTGAGTCAACTGTTCTTTGGTTATAAGATTTTTTTCAATTAATATTTCGCCAAGAGGTTTGTTGATCATTTTTTTATTGGGGGTTGAGTCATTCTTGGATAAAAAGCTCCAAAGAAGATTCCTATTAGAATGAGAGAAAAGGCTAAGAGGTGGATTCGGTAGCGTTGATAAAAATTTCTATTTGGTATGTTTCCAGAGGATGAATAAAAATTGAATCCACTCATCATGATTTTAGATGATTCTTGGACGAAACCCTGGTTTTTCAAAAAAAGAGTGTCCGATTTATTTTGTGGATAGTTTAATTCCAAATTCACCAAAGCAAAACTGATAGTATTTGTTGTAAGTACAAGCAACACCACTAAAAAGAATGTTTTCATTTTTTACCTCCCTACACCATAGTTTATCGGACGAATGGTGAATTTTATTATAGGTAACTGTCATGTATAAATTATTATTAAGAAATGAATCGACAGTTTGCGGGGGAAAGATATAATATGATTATTATTTCACGATGGTAAATGGAGATGATACTCATGCCAATCGCCCTCATAATGGCAGGCGGAAAAGGTGAACGTCTCTGGCCGTTAAGTGTTTCAAAAAAACCGAAACAATTTGCAGCTTTAATGAACAAAACATTTTTTCAGATGACAGTTGATCGAATTCTTCCTTTGGTGGGGGAGAATGGCATTTATGTTGTAACCCAGGAAAATTTTAAATCCGAAATCTTAAAGGAAGTTCCTTTTTTGTTAGAAAAAAATATCATATTTGAACCAGTTGGGAGAAATACTGCTCCCTGCATTGGATTAGGTGCTCTCACAATAGCTCATGAAAACCCCGACGAAGCCATGATTGTAATTCCTTCTGATCACCTGGTTTTTGATGAAGAACGATTCTGTGAAATTGTTGATTTTGGTTGTGAAGTTGCAATGCAAGATTATCTCATTACTATAGGAATAACGCCAAATGAAGCGCACACTGGTTATGGTTATATTCACTATGGAGATGAGAAATTTTGCAAGCAGGACATAAAAGCTTGTCAGGTACTAGAGTTTATCGAGAAGCCGGATATTGAAAAAGCAAATTATTTTTTTTCTAACCCTACCTATCTCTGGAACAGTGGAATATTCATTTGGAAAGCTCAAACCATATTGGAAGAAATTGCGACCCACATGTCAGATCTTTATCAAAGCCTTAAAACCATACAACGTTATTGGGGAACGCCCGAATTAGAAACTGTAAAATCTCAGGTATTTAATACGCTTCCATCAATTTCCATCGATTATGGTATTATGGAAAAATCAAAGAGAGTGCTGGTGATTCCTGCTTCTTTTCGATGGAATGACATTGGTTCCTGGTCAGTGCTGGAAAAAGTATTTCCTGTAGATAAATCAAAAAACCTATCTCTCGGTCCTCATTTTGGCTTGCAAAGTTATCATAATATTATTTACTGCAAGAAGCCAATCATAACCTTTGGAGTAAATGACTTGATTATTGTTGAAACCGATACTGCCGTTTTAGTGATGCCTAAAAGCTTTGACCAAAAGATGAAAGAATTAATACAGGAGCTGAAAAGAAGCGATGAGTTTCATAATCTTATTTAATTTATTATGTACAGTTAATAATCAGATAATTTCACTCCGGTTAAAATCGTCTTCAATGCGAATAATATCTTCTTCAGAGATACAATTTCCGTTTTGGACCTCAATTATTTCCAGAGGTTCATTACTTCGATTTTCTACTCGGTGGAAGGTTTGCATGGGAATATAGGTGCTCTGATTCGGATCTAAAAAGAAGGTTTGCTCTCCAACGGTGACCAATGCTTCTCCTTTGACTACCAACCAGTACTCATTGCGATGGTAGTGCATTTGTAGGCTTAAACGGTAACCAGGATAAACAACAATTTTTTTAACCTTGTAGTGAGGTCCCTGGTCGATAATGACATAATATCCCCATGGTTTTTCAATTTGAGTCGGTTCTTTTTGTGCAGAATCTTCAGGAAATTCATTTTTATTACGCAGGTTTACTTCATTTTCAAGACAAACCGATAAATTACTTTTTTCGTTTTCTTTCAGATAGAATGGATTTGTAGAGGTGGATTGTTCTTCAGGTAGAAAAAAACTATTTGATAAAAAATGGATGGTTTTCGTCCCATTAAAATTATTTTGATCCCTTTGTTTTTTTAAATTTCTTTTTGTGGGAATTGCATTCCTATTTTTACGAACCATTTCATAAAACCTCCTTGGGAAACTTTCCTATGGGAATGGTTCGTGTTCTACAAATTATCAATTCTCATAATGGGTGGGTTTTGGCGGCTCGACTGCCATGGCATATTAACGCTTTAGGCTCGTAGCTTTGCGCCTTTTCCTTTGGGAAAGTTTGCCTTTTCATGTACCCAATCATTTACTTTATTATCGGCAAAAAAGAAATTTTCTTTAGTATAGAAATAGCATATTGAGCAGGCTGAATAAAGAATAAAATATATCACAAAAAACAGACAAGAAATGGGATAGACTGCCTTTCTGCATTCAGACTGTGTCACAATTCCTTTCTTACACCAAGTATAGCTTAAAAGGGGGGGACACATAACACATATCCTTAATTTTGGGTTCTCTATTTCCAATATGACCGTAAAATATTCGTATAAGTGGGGGTAAATAATTTACAGAATCATTATGACACAGCCTGAATGACAAGTTGGTTAAATGAGATTGCTACGCGTTGTACAGGACACCCCTCGTAATGAATGATTCAGATAGAGAATAGGGATTTATCCAGAAAAAGTTTTAATAATTACGAGTTATAATTCATTGATGACAGGAAAGTTGATCTAAATAAAGACGGTAATCTTCTTCGAAAGGTATAATTTTTTCATTGAATTCAATTTTAGTAAAATGAATAGAAAAGGTATCATATATAAAAAATAGTTATTAAATAATAGGATCGTCTGATTAAAAAACAAGTTAAAGGAATATTATTAAATGAAAATTGCTTTATTGAGTATGAAAGAAAAACATATTCATCGAGAAACAATACGGATATTGTATTATTTTATAATCTTGATTCTGTTTGTTTTGTCCCTTTCTTTGTCCTCTTATTCTGCAGAAAGGCCAGTGGTTTTTTGGGTGCCGCTTAAGGATATCCCTGACTTTGGAGCTGTGGAATGGGGCCTGGCCAGCTTTGCCAAGAGGTCTCTATTAGAAGCTGAAAAACAAGGTGCCGAGATCGTGGTATTCGAAATTGATACTTTCGGGGGACGGGTTGATGCTATGCTCTTTATGAAAGACCTGATCATGCAAGCTCCAATGAAAACTGTAGCTTTCATTAATTCCAAAGCTTGGTCGGCAGGAGTCTTTTTGGCGCTTTCCTGTCAAGAGATTATCATAGTACCGGATGGAACCATGGGAGCTGCTGAACCGAGAACAGGTCAGGAGACCGCAGAAACCCCGCCTGATCCCAAAACTGTTTCAGCAATTCGGGGGCAAATTGAAGCTTTAGCGGAAGCTCGTAATCGCGACCCTCAGCTATTCGCCGCAATGGTGGATCGAAACGTAGAAATAGAAGGTTTAAAAGAAAAAGGGGAATTGTTAACCCTGACGGCAGCAACTGCCTTAGAAAGAGGAGCTGCCGATCATCTGGCTCAAAACCAGCAAGAAGTGTTTAAGGCATTGGGATTAGAAGATCCGGTTGTTGTTACACCATCTCCTTCCTGGTCGGAAACTTTAGCTCGGATTTTAACCCATCCCACGATAATTCCAATTTTACTCCTTATTGCTTTTGGAGGCATATTTTTAGAAATAATGACTCCAGGTTTTGGCTTTCCAGGCATAGCTGGAATCATTGCTTTACTTCTCTTTTTTGGTGGGAGATATGTTGCCGGTCTTGCCGGGTGGGAACCACTAATGCTTTTTGTGGTTGGGATACTCTTATTGATCTTGGAATTACTAGTTATTCCAGGTTTTGGCGTAACCGGCATTACCGGTATTGGTGCTTTAGTGATTTCTCTCTATATGGTTTTAAGGACTACCAGCATTCTATTCTGGGAAGTTGCTTTTAGTCAATTGTTATTTTATATAGCTATAATGGGAGGAATTTTTTTAATCTTGCTTTTCTTTTTGCCAAATAACCCAATCTGGGAAAAACTAGGATTACATAAAAAGGATCAGGAAAAAGAAATTCCCGAAGAAAAAATATTAAATTATCAAAGTTTAATAGGGAAAAAAGGTATAACCAAAACGGTACTCCGACCGGCGGGTATTGTTGAAATCGAAGGGAAACGATATGACGTAGTGACTCGTGGCGAATTTATCGAACCGGGCAAAGAAGTAACTGTTGACGAGGTACATGGGAACAGAATCATAGTCCAAATTAAGAGTGAGGTGTAAATTTATGGATATTACCGGATACTTGGTACCGGCAATCATTATATTAATTCTAGTGATTGTATTTTT
>JAAYUP010000282.1 GCA_012517635.1 Candidatus Atribacter alterifermentans | reverse complement strand
GATAGACCCTCATGCTGCTTTCGCAGCACCAGATGAGGATGAAAACTCAAGTGGTCTATCCTCTCAGTTTTTGTCTTTTACAATTTTTTTCATCTTACGCCGTAGGCTGCTATCCTGTTGTAGTTTACAGGATAGAATAATAAAAAAAATACTGAAGGAAGGTGTTATGACATTAAAGGAAGTAATTGTACATTTAAAAAAAAGAAATGGCGCTTTTTCAAGAATTTTCAATTGATGTATTGTATGTTTTTGTATCAATTGTAAGGGAGGAAGATCATCCAGGAAGCTATATGTGCCTCGTAGAGAGTGAAATATACTTATTTATAAGAGTTTTTTTGGAGATAATCTTTAACCTTTATAATAAATTCTTGAGCATGATTTAATATTTCACTCGTCTCTTCTAATGAAATTGAATGTATCGGGTTGTAATCTGCATCTATTCTTTTTAAAAAAGCATAATGTAGCCAACGTGATAGGTTTACCGAAAATAATCCCCTTTTAACAAATATTTTATCGAAAAGTGAAATAGCTCCTGAATGTTTGGATGTTTCTTTTGATTCAATAGTAAGAAGTGCAAAAACCATATAAAACATAGCATAATAAGATCGGTTAACCGAAGCCCTAAGGCTACCATTTTCAAAAAAATTTCAGCAGCTCTCATTGATTCCTCAGCTTGTTCAATTCGGTAATGAATCAACGCTTTCAGGTTGTTATTCATTACGCTGCAACGCCTTCCCGGAGTATGGTTTTTACTATCGAACTTTCGGAAAGAGGTCCAGACTCAAATTGTTCTTGTGAAAAAATGAGAGGAGAGATAATTACATCTCTTTGAAAACCAACTTCCCAGGCAATATCAATAATCTGTTTACTAGAATCCGTGGTTAAATCTTTAATAATGATGTATACATCCAGGTCTGATTCCCAAGAAGCATTCCCTTTTACCCTGGAACCAAAAGCACACAGATACGGGCATCTGGAAATGCCTGACGGATTTGATGGGCAAAAAGGTTAAGAGTAATTACATCAGTATGAGATAATACTTTAAAACTTCTTATTTTTTAATTTGAGTTAATTATAGTATAAGTTTCTTAAAGTAGAAAAAGAGGAAGGTATAAAACCTTTTTTTATTATTTATAAGTTCTTTAAAATGATGAGACCCCCAATGCCATCAAAAAATAGGGAGACGATTGGAAGAAGGTTAGGGTATGAGGGTATAAGCCAAGACTCAAATCCAGGTTGGGTATCTTTCAATAAAGCCCGAGGGAAATATACAAGTTTTCCCTCGGGCTTTATGCTTGTTCCAGCTTTTAGGATGCTTCCATGTTCGCTTTAGCGAAAGTTTCCAAGTGTTTTTCGTCTAATTTTTTATATTCAATACCTAAAAATATTGCAGTTAAAGCAAAAGATAAGCTATCAGAAATCGGTGATGCAAAAAAAATACCATTTAAACCAAAAAATCGGGGAAGAATAACCACCAAGGGAAGTAATATGAGTAATTGACGTATTAGGCTTAAAAACATTGCTTCTTTGGCTTTCCCGACTGCGAAAAAATACCCGGTTCCTACCACCTGAAAACCAACTAACGGCAATGTAAGTTGAATTATTCTCATAGCCATGATTCCCATTAATATAAGTTCCTGGTCAGTTTTATTAAAAAGCATGATGAACTGCTGGGGAAAAGCCATCAAGAAAATAAAACCTAAAATTACCACACCTGTTGCCGACAAGCTGGCCGTCTTGACCGTTTCCTTTACTCGGTCGAATTGTTGAGCTCCATAGTTATAACCAATAATTGGCTGAGCACCCTGATTAATTCCAAAAATTGGCATGAGGATCAACATATTGACACTGTTAATAATTCCCATTACTGAAATAGCGGTATCTCCACCATATTGGTTCAAAAAATTATTGAGGATAACATAGAGCAGAGTTGCTCCCATTTGTAACACAAAAGGTGCCGTTCCAATTGTTAATATTTTCAAAACAATTGGCATATTAAGCTTGAGGTTTTTAGTCTGGAAATGTAAAGTGCTTTTTCCACTAAGAAAATATTTCAGCACCCAAACCGCTGAAACTAACTGCGATAAGATGGTAGCGATTGCTGCTCCTTTGATGCCCCACCCAAACCAAAAAATAAAAATTGGGTCTAGAATGGAATTCAACAGTGCACCAATTAACATGGTCGCCATGGCGGTGCGAGGGTTTCCTTCGGCTCGGATGATGTTATTCAAACCAAATCCTACACCACTAAATATCCCACCAATAAGGATAATTCTTAAATAATCTATGGCATAGGGGAGGACTGTTTCACTCCCTCCCGAAATAATTAAAATTGGCTTGATAAATAATAAACCAATTACTGATAATCCAAGCGAAATTAAAACTATCAATGTGAAAGAATTACCTAAAGTTCGCTCAGCTTCTTCCCTTTTTCTTTCACCTAATTTGATCGAGACCAATGCAGTTGATCCCATGCCCACTAACATCCCAAAGGACATCATGAGCATCATATAAGGGAAACCGATTGCAATTCCAGCAATACCAAGTGAACCAACACCTTGACCAACATAAATCCGGTCAACAATGTTATACAGGGCATTGACTAACATGCCAACAATAGCTGGAATAGAAAACCGCCACAATAAAGTTGATATTTTTGTGTCCCGAAGCTGTGCTGAATGGTCCATTATTAAAACTTCCTTTCAAAAAATAAATAGCGAATAAAATACTCCCGATTTTTGATACTTCAAGGGAGATTGTAAATCATTGCTCAACACTTTAAAGAGAATATTAAAATAGTTATGCTATCAGAATATAATAATATTTACAAGGGGTGTACCTTTAATCAGTCATCCAGAGCCCTCGTTTTTCGAGGGCGTGAGGATCTCATCTTTTTGATTCTTTTTTTATAAAAACTTTAAAGGATGAGATTCTCTCGTCGCCAAATACGCTCCTTAGAATGACAGACGAGGTAAATGAGATTGCCACGTCGCATAAAACGCTCCTTGCAATGACGGAGCAGGAATAAACTCAAATCCCCCTAAACCCCTTTGCGAAAGGGGGAGATTGTTTCTTGAGTATATATTTTCATCCTCACCTGGTTCTGATTTGTGATGTGAATGTCTTTCCTATTTATAAAAAGAATGTATCCTTAAATAAGATAATTTGTATGAGTAAATTAAACATTTTAAGAAAAATACCGAAATATATGGTATGGAAAATAAATCGAAAATCCTGAATGATCGCAAATTTTTAAATAATAAGCCATCTTTTAAATAGTTCTGGAGGGGAAAAACATGAAAAAAAATTTTTACTTATTCATCATAATCTTTTGCCTCATTATAGCCCTTTCCGCCAATGCTCAATTAAGGGATCCGAATACCTATGTTCTTTTAACCATAGGGGAACCTGACAGCTTGGATCCTGGTTATGCTTACGATACCCATAGCGGAGAAATATTAACCTTCGTTTACAACAACTTGATTGCCTATGATGGAGAAAGCATTTTTAAATTCATACCCATTCTTACTACTGATGTTCCTTCCAAGGAAAATGGATTAATAACTAATGACGGAAAAACTTATATTTTCCCAATTCGAAAAGATGTTTTCTTCCATAATGGAAATGAATTAAGCCCAGAAGATGTGGAATATACTTTTGAACGGAACATTCTTTTTGATTCTGTCGGAGGTCCTTATTGGATGATTATCGGGGCTTTATTCGATTACCAAACCTTGAATGAAATGGTTGCGAGCAAAATTGGGTTACCATTAACCGACCTGGTCAGCGAAGATGGGTCTTTGAAAAGCCAAGAATATGCTGACCTTTTAATTAAATTCTATCAGGAAGAAATTGATCCAGCTATTGAGGTTGAAGACGATAAGGTCATCTTTCATCTGGCAAAACAATTTGCTCCTTTTTTAAATTTGCTGTCGAAGTATGCTTATTGGAGCAGCATCATGGATAAACAAACCTGTATTGAATGGGGATGCTGGGATGGAAAGGCTGATAGGTGGTGGAAGTATTACAACCAGAAAAAAGAATCTTCACCTTTATTTGATAAAACCAATGGGACCGGACCGTTTATTTTAACTGAATGGGACCGGACCCAACAGAAAGTAGTATTGAAAAAAAATCAGCAGTACTGGGGTGAAAAAGCAAAGCTTGATCAAGTTATCATTTGGGGTGTAGACGAATGGAATACCCGCCGGGCAATGTTCGAAGCCGGAGATGCCGATCAGGTTTATGTTTCCACCCAGTATATCCAGCAATTGAAGAATTTAAAAGGGAGTCAGGTTTATCAGGAGGAGCGGATTACCGTAACAAATTTACAATTCAATTGGACCATCAATAAAACCAGTCCCTTTTTAGGAAGCGCTCAATTGGATGGGAATGGAATACCCCCTGACTTTTTCACTGATGAAAATTGTCGACGGGCTTTCTGCTATGCTTTTGATTATGAGGCTATGATTAATGACGTTCTGCAAGGTTATGGGAAAAGAATTGCATCAGTCCTTCCTTCTGATTTATTGGGATACAATGACCAGCTTCCTCGGTATGAATATGATTTGATAAAAGCTAAAGAAGAATTTCAAAAAGCTTGGAATGGTAAGGTTTGGGATAAAGGATTTCAAGTAACCTTGGTTTATGATACCGGCAATGAAGTATTCCAGACTGTCTGTGAAATATTAAAGGAAAATATAGAATCTCTCAATCCCCGTTTCAAAATCGGTATTCAGGGAATACAATGGCCCAGTTTTCTTGATGCTTTCAAATCAGGACAATTACCGGCAATTGTTGTTAGCTGGATTGCCGATTACCCCGACCCCCACAACTTAATTTTTAGCCATTATCATAGTAATGGAGCAATTGGAAGAGCTCAAGGTGAAGGTTTTGCTGAATTTGCAAAGAATAACTTGAATCAGCAGATTGATGCCGCCCTTAGCGAAACCAATCCAGAGGTCCGACAAAAATTATATGAAAATATTCAAATCGATGCTTATGAACATGCTCTGGACATACCCTTATTTCAACCCATTGAAATCCATTTGATGAAAAATTGGGTTAAAGATTGGGTGTTTAACCCAATTCAATGTGGTGAAGCGAATTTTGATACCATCTATAAAAAAGAGTAATGTACTATTTCTTTCATCAAAGGTTTATTACTCTTTAAAATATGAATGTTGGTGGATATCATCTTTTTGATTAAGTTTTAGTTTCAAGGATTTATTCGTTTCCCCATTTGCTGAGACAGTTTCAAAATTTGAAGTGCTTCTTTACCGGTGAGAGTTTGATCGGGTAAAAAGGTCTCATCCGTAATAATTCCGTCAAAAAGTCCAGCTTGGTAAGTTATCTTAATAGCAGTGTGGTAAGGACGATCTAAATGACTTATATCTGAGGGAAGAGTTCGATCTTTTTTAAGGTGTTCAAAATCAAGTAAACAATACAACCAAAATGCAGCTTCTTTTCTGGAAACGGGTTTATCAGGATAAAAGTAATAATTTTTTTCCTTCAATTCCGGATCGATGATTCCTAAATGGATGAGAGTTTCTACATATCTACTGGCTGGATCAGTCCACTGAAGATCGACGCAATTCCCATAGGAATAGTGTTTTTTATTTTGAAAGTCTTTTAAGGTAGGGACGTAGAGTTGAATACCGTTTAATTGAACCATCAAAGTAGCGAAGTCTTTCCTGGATATCTGGGGAAGATTGGTATATTTTTCGGAATTGATGGTTTTATTCGGATGGAATATTCTAAACAATTCTTCAAGACCCCACAGAAGCCGTGGAGTGGGGCGGCTGACAATTGATTCATTAATAACGAATACTTGTCGGTTTTGAATAGCTTGAATATTATTAAAGCCAGGGCGTTCATAAATAGAAGGGACTGATACTCGATTCATGCGACCAGTTTGGGCGATATAGATATCGATGTCATCAGCTTTGGAAAGCAAGCGTTCAATGCCATAATCTGCAATGCGAGATCCCGATCGGGTGGCAAGGGCATCCGTAGCAACATTTAAACCACCTGCCATTTCAATGAGCTGATCAACAATACTACCCGGAACAATAGTGGAGTATTTATCTCCGATTGCTTCAAAAAAGACCCGAGGACGGTCATTTGACTCAAAGGAAAATTTTTTTGCTTCATCCCGGAAGTGTTGGATAAGTTGCTGTGCTGATTCCACCCGTCCAGTTATCATGCCAAGCTTTAAAAAATAAGGTTCGAGGTCATTCCAGTTTTCTGGATTGAGATTTATAACTGGAATGCCGGCTTTTTTCAAGGTTTCAACAAATCGGGGATAGCGTTCAAGAATAAAATCCCGGATAAGAACGACATCAGGGTTCAAAGCAATAATTTTCTCTGGATCGGCTCGATAATCACACACGGTTTTATTAATCACCGAAGGCGGATAATCTTCACTTCCTGATATTCCAATGATTTGTTCCTCTGCTCCGAGATAATAAAGGTTCTCAGTATGAGCAGCATAGAGGGATATAATTCGTTGAGCAGGGTGGTTTATTAAATGGATTTCCAACCCTGAGTCATCGGTTATGGTTATTTGAGCCATTCCCAGCCCCGGAATAATCAAAAGCATAAAAAGCATAGATAGGATGTTAATAATTATTAGCAATTTTTTCATAGGTCGATTTCTCCTTTTTTATAATTTGAATAAATCATCATTCTGATTGACAACGCCAAATCAGAATGATGATTCGTTATTCGCTATCGTATTGATTAGATAATAACAACCCTTTTCATCATCACTGAATTGTGAAAAATGAATATTTACCTTAAAGACTCTTTTTAATATTTCTGGTTGAAAGGCTTTTTCTTTTTCGGTATAGAGTGATATTCCCTGGGGTTCAAAGAAGAGAACTCTATCAGCCAATAAGGGAGCCATAAAAAGATCGTGAACCGAAGTAACCACCAGAGATCCTTTCCGAACAAAGTCTTTGAGTAATTGAATAAAAAATAATGAATAATGAATATCTAAGTTCGAAAAAGGTTCGTCGAGAAGCAGAATTGGTGTTTGCTGACAAAGTGAACGGGCCAGAGCGACTCGTTGTTTTTCTCCACCACTAATTTCAGTTATTTTTTTGGAGGCTAATTCACTTAAACCAGTTTTTTCTAATATTGATAGAGTGATTTGATGGTCTTTTTGAGAATAATCGAAAAAGTTTGCTTTATAGGGATAACGCCCCATAAGAACTGTTTCGTAAACAGTAAAGGGGAAGTGTACTGCATAATTTTGTGGTACGAAGGAAATGAGTTGGGCAATTTTCGATCGTTTATAAGAATGAAGATCATAGCTATTGAGTCGAATTGAACCAGAGACCGGTTTAAGTAAACCATTTAAAATTCGAAGCAAGGTGGTTTTTCCACTTCCATTTGTTCCTAAAAGGACGTAAGAACAGCCTCTTTCTAACTTAAGATAAAGGTTTTTAATAATTGGTTTTTGAGGTAAATAGTGAAAACTGAGGTTCTCTACGATATAACTCATTGATATTTTTGTCCTTCCGATTTTACCAGGAGAAAGCAAAAAAATGGGCCTCCCAATAGAGTTGTAATCACTCCAACCGGTATCTCGAGTTGAAAAAACGCCCGGACAATATTATCGGCAACTAAGAGCAAAAGGGCTCCTCCGATGATGGAAATTGGAAGGAGTAAACGATGATCGGGTCCTATTACAATTCGGAATAAATGAGGAACGATTAGACCGACAAATCCGATCACTCCACCAATTGATACCGCAGCAGCAATGGCAAAAGAAGAAATAATCAATGTAAATAACCGAATAAAAACTGGGTTTAAACCTAACTGAAGAGCTTGGTCGTCACCAAGACAGAGGATATTCAGAGAATCACTAACCAAACCCAGCACGATAAAAAGGATAACGCTAAAAGGCAATAGGAGGGTGATATTTTGCCAGGTTAATCCGACCAAACTTCCCATGATCCAAAAAAGGATACTGCTCACTTCTTCCTTAAAAAGATACTTTAAAAAGCTAATACCAGCTGAAAATATTGAGCTGACAATGACCCCTGATAAGATAAGCCGAGTTGGATGCAGGGTTTTTCTGGTCCCACCCAAAAGAATAACAATCACTAACGAAATCAATCCCCAAAAAAATGCTAAAAATACCGGGTTTTGAAAACCTAAATAAAGAGCCAAAGCGCCTCCGAAGGCCGCACCAGAAGAAATCCCCAGGGTAAAGGGGCTGGCCAAAGGATTGAGCAGGACCGCTTGAAATAACGTTCCACATCCAGCGAGAATGCCACCAATCAACATGCTTCCCAAAATACGGGGAAGACGAATATTAAAAACCACATCCTGCCATAGTTGATTTTCAATGGTGTGACTAAACAGAATAGCGAGAACATCGAGAAAAGGAATATGAATAAATCCAGAACCACAAAAGAAGAAAAACAATATCACTAACCCACTAAGAAGAATGAAGGTGAGGATACCCGCTCTTTTTTTTCTTTCAAAGAAGACCCGAGAACGGTCAGCTATTACTGACCGTTCTCGGGTGAAACCACAATGAGTCATCATTTCTTAGGAAGGAGGTTTTTGATATGATCAATCCAGAGTTGAACCATTTGATCGTTTTCTCCTAAACCATTCAGGGTGGTTTGAACCTCATAGCCTGCTTTTTTAAGTACCGTCTTCCAGGAATCGGCTTCATCTCCAGCAATATCATTGCGAGCATGGTCTCCGGCAACCAACATAAAGGTTTTCAGAGTAACTCGTTGAGCATTCATGGACTGTAACTGGGCAAGAACGTCTTCGATGGTGGGATACCCTTCAATGGTCCCAACTAGTACCTTGGGTCCATAGTGTTTTTGAAGCATATTTTGGAGCTGAGAATAACAGCTGTTGGCGGGATGCTCGGTTCCATGACCGACTAAAACCAACACCTCCCCAGCTCTGGAAGCGCACTGTTTCATATCGTTTTCCAAAGCAACTACAACCTTTTCATAATCAACTTCACTGGTCAGCAAGGGATCACCGATTTCAATTCGAGAAAAAATAGGTTGAAAGTGAGGATCGTTCATGGTTCCAAAAGCCTTGGTGATAGAAAGAATCTCGTGGAATTCACTCCCCGACATGATCTGCAGAGGTTGAACGATTACTGACGTATATCCTTCATCGGCTAATTTTGCCAATGCTGAAATGGGACTGTCGATAATCACGCCATCCCGTTCTTTTAGAATGTTTCGGATAATTCGTGAACCATAACTTAACACGACAGTATGTTCGGGAAATGCTTGTTGAGCTGCTTTTACCACATTTTCAATGGAAACAGCAGCTTCATGGTAAGACGTTCCAAAAGCAGCGATGAGTATTGCTGATTTTTCTTGCTGCTCGGCAGCATAAACTTGAAAACTGGTTAAAACCAATACCACCAGTAAAAAAAGAAAAAATATGGTGTTTTTCCTACTCATTGCTATGACCTCCCTTATGGATTAAATCATATTGGTTCTTTTTTCACCCGGGGGATCAAGCAAAAAAATAAATCGCCTTTTGTCTCTCGCAAAAGCCGACATTTCCCTGATTCCTCGGGTTGGTATCCTGACTTGAAGGCGTATCCTACTCGGTTTTCCTTCCCAGCTTAATTCGCCAGTGGTTTTTTGAACCTTTCGTTCCTTCTCACAGTGGCGGGACCGCACCGGATTTTCACCGGTTTCCCAATTTCCCGTGGAAGATTGCTATTCAATTGTCTATTGGTATGAATCTTAATTTAAATAGTTCAATTTTGCAAGGGAAAATGAACTCTTATTGAAAAATTTTATAGTTTAGCTTTCTTTAAAATGATACTTGAGAAATATTCATAATGATCGAATGCGGTTTTATGATTTAAATCCCGAATCGTTTCTTGATCGGTTCCTATTTCGCAACAGATCTTTCGAACTGAAAACTCTCGGGTTTGCGATTCAAATTGAGCGAAGTTTGCTATTTGATTGATTTTATAGATAACCACAGTATCACTTAAACCTAAAACCGAAGATATCTTTTCATGGTTTACATCACCGGTAATAACTGATAAAGTTTGGTTGTTTCCTGCTGCTGGAATCTGAAGCCGAGATAGAGCTAATTGATAAGCACTTAAACCAGGAATAATATCGATGTTAATTTCAGGATATTGTTCTTGCAGAAGTTGATGAAGCTGAAAATAACTAGAATATAAAAAAGGATCACCAATAATGAGAAAAACCGCTTGATCGTAAAGTTTTAATTTGGTCATCATCGAATCAACATTCGATTGAATGATTTCCGAAAATCGAGGATTGGAGAAATACGGAAAATACAACGGCACAACGGAGGCACTTTTTGAGATGTAGGGAAGAGCAGTATGATATGCTCGACTGGATAAATCACTTTTCATCGAAGGGACAAAAATCAATCGGCTGCTTTCAATAACCTTCTTTGCTTTCACGGTAACCAGTTCAGGATCTCCAGGACCGAGACCAACCACAGACAGTTTCAAAGAGTATACCCCCTATCAGTAATGAGATATTCTCCAAGGCGTTTGTTTCTTAACCCTCCAATAATGAGGAGGGTATTCATATCAAGATCGTAATGAATCAATTCCTGCAATTGGACAAGTTTTTTGGAACCGTCTTTTTTAATAATTGCAACTAAGGTTTCTAATCCGCGATTTTGTTGAACGATATCAACCAGCTCTTCAATTTTTTGAGATCGATCCTTTTTAACTAAGTTATAGACTACGATTGGAAGCTCAGTTTGAGCAAGGAGTTGAAGATTGGTGGTAATACTATCCCAGCCAATTAAGTAATCACTCAGACTGATAACACAAAAACCATTAACCAACGGATACCCAATCAGAGAAGCTCCCCACAAGGCTGCAGTAATTCCGGGAACGATACGCCATGGAATGTTTTCTTGGATTGCCAGTTCTACCCCCGGAGCTGTCATTCCAAACACCCCTGAATCACCACTGCTGATTACCGCTACCCGATTCCCTTTTTTAACCAATTCAATTGCTTTTTTTACCCGCTGGATTTCTTCGCCCATCTGGGTATAAATCGATAGAATGCGGTTTTGATAACGAAAAGGCACCATTTTTAGATAGGTCTCATACCCAATGATCAGGTCACTTTCTTCAAGAGCTTGTATGGCTTGGATAGTCATCAGGTTGGACTGACCGGGTCCGATTCCAACAAACATTAAACTTCCCTGAGGATTCCAGGGGAGTTGTCCCAAGGCAAAGGTCATATCGGGATAGACGGTTTTTCCAACTAAAATCTCAGCACCACGAATAATCAAAGACGGTTCAGATAAACCGGGAATTTTTAAGTATTTTTGGGCACAAGGAGAATGAAATTCCCCGGAAACATTCTTTAGTTGATCTGTTGAATATCCGGTAATTTTGATTGACTTACTTTGAACCAAGGGGAGAAGAGAAGGAACTTTTCGGTCAAGAGTGAGGACCTCAGCTACCGAAAGGTGGGAATATTTATTTTTTTCAACAAAATCATGACAAAACTCTTCAAATTTTTCAAGGGAAAACTGTTTTCGAAATCCAGTTCCGATTACTAAAGAGCGAGGTCGTACAAAAATCGCTTTTGGGCAAGAAGAAATCCGGTCGGTGAGATATAAAAAGGGTTCTTGGGGAAATTGGTCGTGAGATGATTGAATTTGGTAACCGGGGAAATAAGGTGGTGAAAAGGGTTCATCATAATAAAAGGGAATAATTTCGCCCTCTATCAGACGACTTTGAATGGTTTTTAGAAGATAATGAGGATCTTCAATTTGGCAATCTAATCGCTCAGCGATCTCTTCTGGACTGAGATAACCGCAGGCATCGGTTCCAGTCGTGATCACCGGTATAAGTTGAAGCTGTTCAGCAATTAAACGACAGAAGGTATTCATGGAACGGGAATGGCCTCCGTTCACCACGATACAGAACTTGGTAGCTCCATCAATGACGATGATTCCCGGATCGGTCCGTTTGTTTTTGAGAAAGGGCGCGGTCAATCGAGTAGTAATTCCAAGACTTCCTATAAAAATAAAGACGACATCAGTTTCCCATTTTTCCTGAAGGTTTTTTTGGGAATTTTTCCAACCTTCGACGAATTGCGCTGGTTGCAAAAAATCCAAATCGGCAATATTTTTTGCAAAGAGGGCATAGTGTTTATGAAAAGGGAAGATGACGGTTTTCATTTATCCAATCTCCATAAAGATATGATCGATAGTGCTCCGAATGATTTAAAAAAGGTCCAATCAGGAGCGTTGCAGAGCGGTGGATCCCAGCCTCTTTCACTGCTTGAGAAATTTTTTCCAAGGTACTCTGAATAATACGTTCATCCGGCCAAGTTACCCGATAGGCACAGATTATTGGGGTCTCCAATGGATAAATTTTTAATAATTCTTTAACCACCTGATCGATAAAACCAATGCTGAGGAGGATGACCATCGAGGTTCGATGAGCTGCCAGGGTTGAAAGCTGTTCGCTTTCTGGTACAGGAGTTTGCCCGTCCATTCGAGTAATGATCAGAGTTTGAGTCCCATGGGGAAGAGTGTATTCCTTTTTAATCCTGGAAGCCACTGCACCGACAGAAGACACACCGGGTATAACTTGATAGTTGATGCCGTAGTTATCTAATTCATTCATTTGTTCCTGGATTGCTCCATATAGAGAAGGGTCTCCCGAATGAAGTCGAATAACAAGGTGATTTTGAGAGACTTCTTGGACCATATAATCGATGATTTCTTCGAGTGTATGAGTAGAGCTGTCAACCAATTGCACCTGAGGAGAACAGACTTTTAGAATGTCTTGGTTCACCAAAGACCCGGCATAGATAACACAATCGGCTTTTTCTAAAAGCTTTTTCCCTTTTAGGGTTATGAGTTCAGGATCTCCTGGTCCTGCTCCGACAAAATAGACCGGGGTCATGATTTAACTGCCTTGATAAAAAAAATGGGATTGAGAGATTTCATCATCAAGTTTTTATCATTGGGATCAATCCGGGATATGCTTTGCTGAAAAACCGATAAAGGCTGAAAAGGATTATTTTTTATTCTATTTATCCCCTCAGTCACATGTAAAAGAGATAGAGCAGTCATAACCAAGATTCCTCCTTTTTTTAATAATTTAGAACTATTATCGATAATCGAGGGAAGAGACCCCCCACTTCCTCCAATAAAAATGCGATCGAAGAGTTTTTGGGGAATGTCGTTCGGTGCTGTACCATGGATGCATTGAACATTATCGATCTGAAAACGCTTACAGTTTTGCTGGATGAGCTGACAGGCATCTTGATTTTTTTCCAGAGAAAATAAAATACCTTCGAATATCCGTCGAGCAATATCAATGGTAATGCCGCCTGAACCGCCACCTATCTCCAGTACAGTCATGGCTGGAGAGAGCTCCAGTAATGAACAAACCATCATTCGGGTCTCTTTTTTTGAAAAAGAGATATTGGTGCGAATATAATCCTCGTCCTCAAAAAAACCGATACCTTTTTTCTCTCCAGGGGAAAGGTAAATGAGGGCAAGATCGCTTTTGGAAAGGTGAGTACTGCAGAGTTCTTGAACCGTACCCGATTGGATGAATTCCCCAGGAAGAGACAGGTTGACACCCAACGTTCCCATCCGGTTGGGAGTAACCAAAGCGGCAATTTTTAGAAGATCGGTTGCTGAATGAAAACCACCGGTAAAGACCATCATTTCATACCCTTGTTCCAAAGCGAGAATGAATGGTGAGAGTTTTTTGTTTCCATGCAAATTGATAATTTTGAGAGTATTCCAGTTTATTTTTAAACGACTGCAAAAATACTGAAAACTACTGATTCCCGGGATAACTTCGATATTGAGTGGAAAGTGAAAAGTATTCAATAAGCTAAAAAGTGTTGCGTCACCGGATATCAAAACTGCAGTCAATTCATATTTTTTTTGAAATTCGATTAATTGATGGAACAAATTGTCCATATTGACGGTTAATTTAACTTTATTTTGATGTTCCCATAAATCGAGTAAGTCAGGTCGTCCGATTAAAACCTGGGATTGAGCAATGACCTGATGAGCTATGGGAAGTAGATATTGAGGATCGCCCGGACCGGTACTGATAAAAACAATTTTATTCAT
>JAAYUP010000281.1 GCA_012517635.1 Candidatus Atribacter alterifermentans | reverse complement strand
ATTTGTGCTCAAAGAAAAGCGCGAGATCTGCGATGGCTCTGTGCCCGCCGGCCTGCTGCAGGTTCAGGTGACTGATGAGAATGGCGATCCGCTGCCGGGAGTGAGGATTACGATCACCCGGCAGGAGGGCGAGGAAAGTTTCTATACCGGCCTGGCTCCGGAGATGGGCCTGGGATATGCTGATTACTTGCTGATAAGTGGTCTTACGTATAACCTCCAAGTAGAAAAGACTAGTGAGGAGATCCGTGGACTGCAGGCGCACCAGGTCTGTAGTTTATTGTTAAATTTCGCACAACCGGGTCAAAGGCAATAATTACTGAAACGTTATCCACACCGGGGCATAATCATTTGCCGGATTGTTTGTTAAGTTTACAATTTGTTTGCTTTCCACATTGACGTTATAGATCTCCAATTGATTTTGATCATCAGAAACAAAGGTAATACTCGCGCTGTCTGGAGACCAAGAATAATCTGACTCCACCTTGTTTGGACTCTGAGTTACGTTTTCAATTTCCTTTGTTTCCAGGTCTAATACATATATGTCAACACCATTATTCAAGTCAGATTTAAAAGCCACTCTTTTCATATTCGGTGACAAAACCGGCTGAGTCTCTCTGGCAGGGCTGTTTGTTAGATTGTTGAATTGGTCTGTTTTCAAGTCTAGAAAAAAAATATCGCTTTTCCCAGACCGGTCAGAATCAAACA
Organism: Candidatus Atribacter alterifermentans; assembly: GCA_012517635.1. Classification (GTDB taxonomy): domain Bacteria; phylum Atribacterota; class Atribacteria; order Atribacterales; family Atribacteraceae; genus Atribacter; species Atribacter alterifermentans. The sequence goes on along the minus strand of JAAYUP010000281.1, from coordinate 7,251 downwards.
TTAACAGTGTACCATCTATAGAAAGAGAAAATTTCCCATCCTTACCAGGACCTTTAGATAAATTCCGTAGATTTGAACCATCTTGCTTGACTATGTATATATTTGGGGATCCCTCAAAATTGGAACGAAAAATGATGTGTTTTGAATCTGGGGTCCAAGATGGTTCGATCGTTTTATAATCGGGTTTCACAATACGGCGAACATCCTTTCCATCGGTACGCATGACCATAATATTCTCATTTACATAAGTTTCTATATAAGCAACATAATTCCCATTTGGTGAAACAACGGGCGAACTTTCGTAAATTTCAGGCGTATTAGTAAGATTCCTAACATTAGTTCCATTTAATTCAGCTGAATAAATATCCGCATTGGTTTGTGTAAGGAAACTAAAGAAAAAGCGCTTCGCTAGTGGCGACCAATCAATTGCGTTGATCTCACCAACTTCAGATAAGATAAATTCGATAGTTCGAATTTCACCACTTTTAATGTTTAACAGATAATACTGGCGGTTATTCCCTCTATCTGACCTAAACATTAACAAACTGGTTCTGGATAATGTCTCGGGGTTGAATACTTCTGGATTACTCGAAGTACATCCTGAGATCATCAGCAAAAATAACAAAAATAAAGTTATCTTTACATCTGTCTTTATCATAACTTACCATCATCCCTTTCGGATAGAAGAGATCAGGCTATCGATCGATAGCCTGATCTTTATCCTTCATGATCCTAATTTGTTTTCTCCTGATTTTGGTGGTTGATCCAATCTAAACAACCAGAACCGCGACGAGAAAACGTTAGATCAGGTATCTATTTATTGATTGTGTTGAACGTGTACATCGAGTCGGTATAAAGGATGTCTCTTTCCTCATTCGTAAACCCAACTATTTGTATACCGTTGTCACAGGTGATCTCTGCCGCACCGATAAAAGCTGTACTTGTTGAAGTCTGCCAGAAGACATCCGTAATCACATCACCACGTACAGCACCTTTTCTACCCTCATAAATCGTAATGGAACCATTCGCAGCCATCGCATGAGAGTAACTCTTAGTCAAACCCGGTTTTGCACTCCCATCAGCAGAAGTATATTCGAATGTACAGGTTCCCGAGTTACCGGTAACATTTTGAATTGTAAGGTTAGTGTAATAGCTATAGTAGTCAGCCAAGATAATCGGAGCTATTACCGTATTAGATGCAGATGAGAGAGCTATGCCATTGTAAGAGCCAGCTTGACTACTCTTGGTACGTTGCGACTCCACATTCATAATCGCAACAAGGGCAGGTGCCGTAGTACAAGTGCTGTTCGTAATTGATTCTACAAGAACAGAGCCATAGAATTGGCTATAGCTAACCGGGGCATCATCATCAAGATCGCTCTGTTCATCTTTTGCCGTATAGCCATCAAATCTCATAATAGATTTTAGCGGCTGAATAGTGTGTTCAACAACAACAGGCTCAGGTGTGGCAGCAACTCCACCAACCGTCGCTAACTGTGTCTGGTCAGTTGCTGGCGTATATGTAATTCGTACGCAGGCGGTATCCGTATCGCTAGTGTTCAGGATTGTTAGCGCCGTATAATAATCATAGAATGTACGCATATGAACTGGCAGAGCTACTGACGTTGACCCCTCAACAAAACCATTGTAGGTCAATAGTTTTTTCTGAGCCGGATTATGCTCATTAACCACTACCGCAATATCCTGGTTGGGCGATTTCACAATAGCACTACCCAGGAACTTGCCGACATCATAACCTGCTTGATTCGGAGCTCCCAGATTAGACATCGTCTGTTGGCTAAGCTTGTAACTTGAATTAGCTTTAATGGTGATATTAGTTGAACTCTGACCACTTGCTCCGGTGATCAATCCGTCGATAGTGGTAGGATAATAATCTACCGTTACAGTCGCATCACCAGTTCCTATATTCATAATGAACATTTCGGTATAAAAACCGTAATAATTATACATGACAGCGGGTAAGTAAATCGTCCTGCCACCTCTGTCAATACCTGAATAGCTGGAAAATGGTGGCTGAGGATTAGTTGAGTTAGGCGGATAGAGTTGCTGGTTCACAATTGCCGCGATGGGAAGCCCGGAAGATACGATAGCTGAATATGAGCCAGGCCCAAGAGTAGTATCATCCTTCTTCTGTACAATCAATTCAGAGCCAAGCGGCTGGACATCTTGGAAATACCTTTCGTCTCCTGCCTGTTCTCCGTTACTATTATAAAAGGTAACCATGATGTCGGTTTCCGCATCGGAGATATTTACCACCTGGTAGGCAGTCCCCCAATCATAGCCACTGTACTGGGCTGACGTCATGGTTGATAAGACTAAAATCAATAGAGTAGAAATTACGATAGAGAACTTCAATTTCTTTTTCATTTTGCCTCCAAACACATGGGTTATTTGTTGTCTCATTATATCCACACACATTCTAGTTATTCAATAATTCTTTCGTATTATCACCTATTATCTATCTCCTATTGCTCGTGTACCAAGCGCGAAAACAAGTTCCAGCAATGTAACAATTAATCGATAAATGACTGCCACAGCTAATCCTACTGATAAAGGAAGCCAGCCACTGACTAATAGGCTGAGAGAGAGTTCTTTCAACCCAAACCCGGCTGGCAATAACTGTGCGATGATGCCAACAAAGGTCGAGAGTATCCCGATTCCAACGGCAAAATAAAAATTCTGAGAAATACCCGTAAGGCCAGAAAACACAAAAAAAATTGCAACGCCCTCAAATAACCATGCAAAAATATAAACCAATAACCAAGTAAGCATTTTGGAACGGCTGACAGAAGAATTAAGTGGTTCTTTTTTAACTCGATCAAGGAACCAGTTTAGTATTCGAAGGAATAGAGTGGGATGAAAGCCAGCAATTAGAAGTAGTGCTAAAACCACACAAACAGTAACCAATACCACAAAACTGGGTATCGCATTTGTAAGAGAAGGATATAACATAAGAAACAAAAGCGACAGTAGCGCTCCACTTAAACCCAAAAATACCGCTTCAAAAGCACTAGCAACCGTAACAATCTGAGTAGAAATCCCTTTTGGGGGATAGAGCGCCAACCGACTACCAAGATACCAAATTGGCATTGGAATCCTGCGGGCTAAAGTGGAAACGCCAAAAATGTATAGGTTTGTTCTCCACGAAACTTCTTTTGAAAAATGCTTAACCATCAAATGCCATGCAAAACAGTTAGAGGAAACTGAGAAACCATGCAATATTGCACTTAAGAGTAGAAAGGGAATATTTATTTTCCAGTTGAAAGTAGAAAAGGTATCCCACTCTCGATATACAACAATAACAACCACCCCCAGGACGAATATCAAGATAAATACAAAAATATATTTACCGACGTGCTGTGCTAGATTATCCCTTATTGGATGTTCCATATCTTCTTCACTTAATCGCCACAGCAAAAATATCGTTGGCAAAAATATATCTAAATGGAAAGAGATGGGAAAGTATTATCATTCCGAAGCGTACTAATCTATTCCGTTCATATCCATAGGATTGGTGGGATTTCACCCAAACCTTTGTTTTGAATCCAATCTTTGAAAGATTCCGATACAAACTAATCGGCGTTTGTTCGTAAACATGCACGTGCGAATAATTAAAACGTAACCGAGGATTTGAAGGCAACTTATTACCACGCAACCCCTGAAGTATCCGGTATAGAGGGTACCCAACACCGTAATACCATAGATTAGGCATAGTATGAACTACAATTCTCCCACCGGGGCGCAGTACGCGCTTCACCTCTGTTAGGGCTGTTTCTAGTTCATTTGGATACAAATGCTCGACTACATCCAACATAAAAACCACATCAATTGAGCTATTACAAAAAGGTAGTATCTCCGCTGCACTTTGTATAAGACCCATTCGACCAGATGAGCTAGAATTTGAAAGAGAGATTGTTTCTTTGGCCAGTTCTAACGCAACAGGTGCATAATCTATTCCCCAGGCATTTGCACCCAAAAGGGCACTATGAAGAAGAATTTCCCCTCGGCCACAACCAATATCGAGAACTCGCATACCCTCTTTCAAATCAGCCAGATCCATCGCTGCGACAAGGCGCGAAGATAAACTTCTCCCTTGAGAAATTTTATACTCCTCATAACCTTCACAATGTACCTCAAAATACTCCCGCGTGTAAGCATCTGGGGGAACCGATTGTTGGGAAGCCTTTTTATTTGACATCAACTTTACAACCCCTTATTGTCAAAATCGTCTTTAGTAAAAATTTTTTGGCAATTTGCCATAATTCGATCCCAAAAGAGTTGTTCCACCCGCTCTCTTCCAAGCCTGACAAGTTCAGCGGATAATTTCTCAGATGACAACACGCGGATAATAGCCTCTGCGAGTGAATCAGCATCACCTGGTTTGGCAAAAAGAGCGGCTGGAGGGTTGCCAGCAAGAAGTGTGCGGTCACCAACATTCGATGTTATAAAAGGCACTTCAGAAACCCAACTTTCTAACATCTTTAAAGGTGAGCGACCTTTGGCGGCATTATCCGCGTAAACAGGATCTATTGAGACATGTGCAATCTTATAATAGATCCCCACCTTTTCAGAAGGTATTCGACCTGTCATGAGAACTTTGTTGTCAATTCCTAATCTACAGGCTTCTAATTTCATTTTTGAATAGTCTTCTCCTCCACCAACTAATAAAAGAATACTATTTGGAACGGCACTGGCTACTTTAACAAAAGCCTCTAGTAGTAGATTAATTGGATGAGCGGAAAGGCCAATTGTTCCAATGTAAGCAACAACCCTTTTTCTCTCCAAACCTAAATCTGACCGAATTTTTTCAATCAGGTCAAGTTCTATGGCTTGAAAACGTTGTCTATCCACGCCATTCGGCAAGTAGAATATTTTAGTTGCAGGTATCCCCATAGCTAATAGCCGGCTTCGAGTAAAGTAAGTATTTGTTGTTATGTAATCAACTAGCTGTGGAATTACCTGCTCGAAGAAACTAACTATTTTCTGTTGCAATACATTTTGAAAATGATTAACACCAATTTCGTAATCATCACAATCTAGATATACTGTTTTTCGAAAAATATATTTCATCAGTAACCCAGAAAGACTATTCATTGGATGTGGCTTTCCAATGTAGATAATATCTGCAGGTGTAGTCAGTGCAGCGATTAGCAGCTTTAAAAATGCATTTAATGTGATGAAAAGTAATCTAACTGAAGAGTAATATTGTTTCTGGTTGCCCTTTTTTATTACATGCATTTGCGCCACATAGTTGATTTCCACACCATCCAAACGAAAACGCTTTGTTCTTAGAGAATCATAATTCGAGTGAAGAGCAGCTATTGAAATAGAAAAACCAAGTGCAACCATCTCTCTAGCCATTGGTAAGTATCGGCCCAAACCAGAAGGACTTTCTAGATCCTGGGTTATAAGGAATAAAATTTTTTTCATAATGTTTCCTGAACAATTTCTAATAAGCGGAGCCCAATATGTTTTATATCAAAATACTCTTTAAAAATTGAATTCCCTTGTTTTGCAATTTCCTGGCAAAACACAGGATCTTTTTTTAAAGTACGGATAGCCTCTGCCAATGATATACTGTTGCCCCGATCACACATATACATATGAACACCGTGCTGCAGAACCGCTGGCATAGCTGGCGATTTGCTACTCACGACTGGCTTATACATTGCAAAGGCCTCATAAATTTTATTATTATTGGTGAGAAGTAACTGCTCTGAGATTCCAAAGGCTCCAAGTACAACATCCATTTGAGCGATATACTGGGCCAATTCGGTCCAATCCACCCAATCGATAAACTCGACATTTTTAAGATTAGCTTGCAAAACTAAATTCTGAGCTTTCTCCCGATCTGGACCTTTCCCAATCATTACAAAACGGATCTCTGGATCATCTTGTAACAATTGCGCCGCACCAATGATATACTCCACCCCATGGTTAGGTATATATGTTCCATAATAAACGACCCGGAAGAATTCGTCTTGCTTTTTTTTGCCCAAAATTGGATAAAAGTATCGGTTATCACCACCAATTGGAACTGTACGAAATCGTTCAACATTGATATTATAAATTCTTTGAAACCACTCGATGAAAACCTCATTGTCAAGAATAAGCCGGCTTGGAAATCTGAAAGCGAAACGTTCTAAGTGTTTGACAAATTTGACCATTAGCGGACTAGTTGTCCCAACTCTACGTTCGGTCATCATTAAGTGTAACGAATTAAATACATCCCAAATTAAAGGCTTCTTTTTAATCAAGCTAAGAACATATGCAACGAAAATATCAATATATCCAGGATAACCTACAATGATAACATCATAATCTTTTAGTTTAAAAAATTCCCCCAATAGACCCGAATACGTCCTTATTACTCGCCACAAGAATGCGGGTTTTTTCCATCCTCCATTCACAATTGCGACCCGGTCTTCAAAACCTCTCCATAAAGGCCTATGGCATTCAATCACATCAACGCCAACCTGTCTTAATCCTTCAATCATCATCTGATTGCGAGAGTAGTTTGAACGATATGTGCCAAAATAACAAACACGCATATCTTAAAGGATCCTCCATCACAATACCACCGTAAGAATTTTAGTCAGGTTGCGAATAGCGCCATATATATCGCTTCTGTTAATCAACAAAACCCATTTCTAGTGGCTTCAATATAAATAATATGTTGCCACAGTTTTGGTGTAGATGTTGCGGTTATTGGTAATAAATACCCTTACCAAATGGCCAAAACTACCTAATGCCAGAACTAATCTCTATAAAAGCGAGACAAAAATGGCTAATTGCCTGTATTTCGTTGTACTACAAGTCAATTATCTCTTCAATAGCAATTTAAAAATCCAGACACGGTCCATGTTATATACAAGTTGGAAGTTGGGGTCCTGTTTGATTACCTCAGGATTTAAAGTGCTTGGCCCCCCATAATTTACAATTCCGTGGCGCTGCCCTATATACACATGGGTAACCCCTCGTTCGCCTAAAAGCGATAAAACCTCCGGGTCAAGAATTCCCTTAGTATTGACTTCAGCAGGGAGATAGTTAATCCACTCTTTATAATCGGTAAACAGCCCAGTCTCCATGCCATAAGTCAATGGTGGTACCGTAGTTTTGCGTCTGGTGACAAGTGGTAACCACCAGCCACCATCTGTTCCAACTACAAGGGAGTCTCCATATGCGAACATGAAATTGACAAGAAAAGTAGAATCTTCGGGGGTGTTTTGT
>JAAYUP010000280.1 GCA_012517635.1 Candidatus Atribacter alterifermentans | reverse complement strand
TTTGGTTGATTTTGCGGATCAAGCTGACTGGTATATAATTAATAGCTGTGCCGTGACGAAGATGTCAGAAAAAAAAACTCGACAATGGATTAGCCGAGCTTTAAAAAAAAACCAAACATCACAAGTTATTCTAATCGGATGTTATAGTGTTTTGTATTCTCGACAATCTCCACCTTCATCACCACGACTCCATGTAGTTAATTCCCCAGAAAAGATCAATAGGGTATTGGAAATACTCAAAATATCCTCGAATAATTCATTTTCTCCTAAAGTTATACCAGAAACCAAACGAGCTCGAGTCTGGTTAAAAATTGAAGATGGGTGTGACCACTTTTGCAATTATTGCATTGTACCCCATTTACGGGGTGCGGTCCGCAGTGAAGAACCGGAAAAAATTATTTGTCAAGCGATTCATTTAGAAAAAAGAGGAATTCAAGAAATTGTTTTGTGTGGCATCAATTTAGGAAGGTTTGGTATTGAGAATGGTCATACTAACCTTATCTCTTTACTGGAAAAACTAATAAAATCAACCAATAAAGTTCGATATCGTTTAAGCTCAATTGAGCCGTTTCTTATTGATAATGAGTTTTTGGATCGATATTTTTCATTGGTTCCCCGGGTATGTCCTCATTTTCATATTCCTCTTCAAAGCGGGAGCGATGAAATATTATTAAAAATGGGAAGGGGTTATACCACTCAACATTTTAGGAAATTGATTGAATTAATTCGGAAATATGATAATAAAGTCGCGATTAGTACCGATATTATTGTTGGGTTCCCTGGGGAATCTGAAAAACTATTTAACGAAACAACTGAGTTTTGTCGGGAAATTGGTTTTTCTCGTGCTCATGTTTTTGTTTTTTCTCCGCGTCCTTTTACTCCTGCTTTCCATTGGGAAAAGAACGAAGGAGTGCCTTTTCAAACCAAAAAGAGCCGAGAAGAACAATTATTAAAAATTATATTCAATAGCCAACTCAATTATTATCGGTCTTTTATTGGAAAAACCTTATCAGTCTTAATCGAGACAACCGATAAAAATAGCGCTGAAACAGGTTATTCAGAAAACTACATACCGGTTCGAGGGGAGGGAATTTTGGCTTCTGATTATGGAAAGATTCTTCCTATTTTTATACAGAGAGAACAGGATAGAATTTTAGTAGGGAATGTAATTTAAAACCGATCTACAATATATTCCCATTGAAAATTCATTTTATATTCAATAAAATAGAGAGAAAATTGGAGAAGGAAAGATAAAATGGCAGCTCAGAAAAAGGTAAAGACTGTAAAAAAAACCAATTCAAAGCTTCGTATAGTCGAATCCCCTGAAAGAACTCTTCCACTTTTAGAAAAATTCCTTCAATATGCTTTATTATTAATTACGCTTTTATCCCCTTATTATCGGGGTTTATATTTTGATTATGAGAGATACCCCTTTTTTTTGGCGGTTTTCCTCCTTGCCATTTTATTTGTTTTCTATAAAATAGCTTACCAAAGGAAAACAATTACTATAAAAAATCCTGTCGAATATTTTTTTCTCCTTACTGTCTTATTATATGGTTTCAGTATTTTTTGGGCTGCTGACCAAGGGCTGGCTTTTCGCGAATTTTTTAGTTTGGTAGCTTACTTTATCTTTTTTCTTTTGATCACAAATTTATTCCTAACCAAGCAATCAAAAAAAATTCTTTTAATAACATTCAATATCAACGCTGTTTTGCTCGTTTTACTTGGGTTTTTCTACCGGTTTGGATGGATTAATCCTCTAACTCGACCATTAGGAATGAGTATGAAGGATCTTTTTTTGGTATCTTCAGGTCGATTGCATTCAACCATGCAATATCCAAATACCTTTGCTTCCTATCTTGCAATGGCGATAATAAGCTTGATTCTTCTTCACTTGTTGGAAGAAAAACAGGTTTATCTCAATTTGTGGGGATTTCTTCTTTTTTTTCTTCAAATTGGTCTCTATTTTACCTATTCAAGAGGGGCTTTGTTAGTATTTATCATAGCCTCGATTGTTTTATTCCTTTTATTGAAAAGGAAAGAAAAAATAAAGTATTTCCTTATTCTTATGGTTGCATTCATTTTGACGATACTTTTTACTCCCCGCTTAGAAAGTTTTTTATTTAGCAATTTACCCGGCTATTTTTTTGTTTTCCTCTTATTAGGAAGTTTTATTCAAGCTTTAAGTATCTATTTTCTTTCCTTTTTTTGGAAGAAATTAATCAACTGGTCAGAACCATCAACTCATACCTCGTATTTTCCAGTCGGAATTGGGGTCGCACTCTTGGTCGTTATTTTTATTGTTTTAGGACTAAAGCCAGCCTTTTTAGGTGATCGTTTTCGGCAAATAACGCTCAATACTATCATTTCTCAAGAGAGATGGATTTTTTATGGTGATGGTTTAAAACTATTCCAAGCCCGACCAATCGCTGGTTGGGGAGGAGGGGGATGGAAAGCTTGTTATTTAGCCTATCAATCCTATCCCTATTTTAGTGAAAACACTCACAATTATTTTCTTCAAGTCATGATTGAAGTTGGTTTGATAGGTTTGTTATTAACAATTGGGTTAATAATTGGTCTTTTTTATCAAATATTTCGCTTCAAAAAGGCAAAGAAAGACGATTGGGATATTCTTTTCGTTTTAGGATTGGGAGTTGCAATTTTCTTGGGATTTTTTCATGGACTCATTGACGTTGATTTCGCTCTTGGTTCTTTTTATTTTGGTATTTTGGTTTTTATCGCTTTCATAAACCAATTAACTCGATCTCAAGAAATCACCATAAAGAATCGACGTTTATTTGAAATGAAAATTCCTTCCTGGGTGTTGCTATCTATAGTTCTCTTTTTAATGATTTTTTCGATTTTTCTCATTTCTGGAGAACGAGCAAAAATTCGAGGCGATTTTTATGCATCCCAAGGTGATATCAATCAAGCTATTCAATACCAACAAAAAGCTGTCAATTCAATTCCTTTCAATTCTCAAAGCCATTACCTGTTAAGTGCTTACTATAGAGAATTATTTAATACACAAAAAAAAGCAGAACTAAGAATAAAAAGTGAATATCATAGTGAAAAAGCTATCAACTATTCTCCCTATAATTATCGACTTCAAGAAAATAAAGCGGTTTTAAAAGTTGAAAGAGGAGACTTTGAAAGTGGTTTAAATGATTTTGAAAAAGCCATCTATTTGGCACCATTTATATCTACAACGTATGAGCACTATCTACAAACCTGTTTATCGGTTGCTGATTTCTACCTTATGCAATCTGATAAAAGCAAAGCTATTTATTATTTGGAAAAAGGTTTACGTATCGACGACACATTCACAGCTTTTTTGAATAGTTCATTAAGGCCAGAAATGAAAACCGCCACTTATGATGCGATTCTAAAAGAATTAAAAAACAAGCTTCAGGAAATTAAGGAATGACCTCAATTACCGAGAAGCTTTCATTTTTTTTGGTTCTATTCGTTGTAATTCTTTCCCCTTATTACCGGGGTATTTATCCTGATTATTACAAACTCCCCTTTTTGAGCCTCATTTTCTTAGCCTTTCTTATTTATCTTTTGGCAATGGTACGGAAGAAAGAAAGATTTTTCCACTTAAACCTTCCGGAAATGGTCTTTTTCTTAATCGCAATAGTATACTTCGTTACGATTGTAGTCGCTTCCAGTAAATATTCTTCAGTAATTGTCTTTATCGGCTATATAGCATGGGCATTTCTTTTTTGGTTAATATTGGAGCTATTCCAAAAGAAAGAATTAAAAATGTTCTTAATTCAAACAATAGTTTATAACGCTGGCATTTTATCTCTTTTGGCAATCTTTGATGCTTTCCGTTTTATTCCGGAAAGATTTCAAAATTTTTTAGGGATGAGTATTTGGGGTTTATATTTTTCCGGAAGATTAGCCACAACCTTTCAATATCAAAACACCTCCGCATCTTTTTTTGCTGTTTGTTTATTCTTAGGAATTTTTATGTACCTTCAAGAAAAAAATTGCTGGAAAAAGTTGATAAATGGAGTTCTTTTATTTTTGATTTTCTTTGGTTTTCTTTTTGCTTTTTCGAGAGGAACAAATCTTACCTTTTTAATTACACTTCTATTTCTTTTTATTTTAGTCAGAAAAAAAGAATACATCACTTCAGTTATTTTAATTTTATCTTCATTGTTCTTGCCGAGTATTTTTTTACAAATAGAATTGGATAGGTGTTTGTCTCAAGCTCTTCCTTTCAATTTTTTAATTTTGTTTTTGATCGGATTGAGTTCCTTCTTTTTGTTAAGCTTTTTGTTTTTACCTCATCAACAAATTTCCTTGGAGAAAAAAATTAATAAAAAACTGGTTTTTTTTCTAATTCTATTAATAATCTTTGGAATCGAATGTTTTTTTGTTTTTTTTGTTCAATTCGATACGAAGAACTTCACTTTTGTTCGAGGATTTGGAGAAAAGGGAAGAGATATCAGCTTTGAAACAAAAAATGTTATTTACCGGTTTACTTTTTACCACGATGCTTTGAAAATGATTCAAAAAAAACCTCTTTTGGGTTGGGGTGGTGGAGGTTGGGCAGCGAGGTATTTCTCCTTTCAATCTCATACCTATTACACCAAATTTCCTCATTCCTTTTATTTAAATACTTTGGTTGAATCAGGAATCTTGGGATTGGTTCCCCTGTTATTTTTACTTTTCTATTCATTGCGTATTTGTATAATTTCCACGGATCGAAATCAGTCTATATCAATTGTCCCCTACTTGGGAGCCGGAGTCTTTTTAATTTTTTTACATAGCAGCATTGACCTAAATTTTGCCATGGGTGCTTATCATATTTTTGCTTGGACGGTCTTAGGCCTTTTGCTGAATTCTTATCCTATACAAAAACGAAAACTCTCTATTCCATTCATAATACCCATCCTTTCAACGCTTTTTTTCTTTATTTTAAGCATTTTTTGGGGGAATGCCGAGTATTATTATCAATTAGGGAATAAATATCGAGCCACTAATGATTTAATTCATTCAGCTGAAGCATGGGAAAAAACCGTTCGACTCAACCCCTGGCACGATAATGCCCTCTATCAATTGAGCAATTTATGTTCCGATATTTATTTAAAAACAAAAAAAGAGGAATTTTTGCAACTGGCCATGGAAAAAAACCAAAAAGCTTTGGCTATCGAACCTTTTAACTATGAATACTTTCGGCAAAAAGCTGATCTTTTGCTTTTAAAAGGAGAATTCGCCGAAGCTTGGAGTAATTATAGCTTTTCAATAGAACTTGCACCAATGGTTTTAGGTAATTACGAAAAGATTCTTTTTGCTTTTTTAAATTTGTTAAATTCTCAACACAAAACGATGGATCCAAATGCTATCAATCAAATAAAGGTATATACTGATACGGTTTATAATCTCTACTTCGAGAATCAATTAAAATCTACTCAATCAAATCCACCAAGTAAAGCATTAAATTTTTTAAAAAGGGATATTGATAAAGTAATAGGAGGTGGAAGTGCAATAAATTCAATAACCGAGGATTAAGAAAAGGAAAAATCAATTTTATTGAATAAATCAAAAGATGGGAGTGATATCTTCTTGAAGAGCATTAAAAGAAAGCAATTATTTCAATATATTCTTTTATTTTTTTTCGTTTTTATTTCCTTTCCCGGATGTTTTTTGGTTGATAATCCTTATCAACCAAACCCTACGCCTGGATCTCCTACTGATCCGTTGCCAACCCCTTATGTTTCTCCAAATGCTATCAATTTTACTCTCTCTGATCTTGATGGAAACCAATATTCATTAAGTGAATATCGAGGAAAACCGGTGTTGGTCGCTTTTTTTGGTTTTTTATGCTCACATTGCCGAAATGAAATGCCTCGTATTCAAAACCTCTATGTAAAATATAAAGAGAGCCAAAATTTAGTGGTATTAGGAGTAGGAGTTTCAAGCTCTATAGAACAATTACGTGAATTTCAATCACAATATGGTTTAACCTTTCCTATTCTTTATGATTATAATCGAGATGTTTACCATCGATTTTTCAGTTCCGGAATTCCAGCCATATTACTTATAAATAAATCTGGTGAGATTGCCTATTCCTATAATCAATCAGAGTTGTCACAAGCTGAAATTGAAAATCTTTTAAATACCTTTATTTTTTAACCGAGAAAAAACACCCAGATAACCTTAACATCTGGGTGTTTTTTCTCTATAGAAATTCTTCAACATACTCTTCTAAAAGATCAGCTTCGTCGAGGATGTCTAAAATGGTGATTCGGCTTCTCACAAAACGGGAGAAAAGGAAGGAGTCTTTCACTAAGGATTTTGGGAAACCTAATTCTTCAAATGTTGATGGGGTATTCGATCGTTTTAAAGCTTGTTCAACATCAGGAATAGCAAATAGCTTATCCGATATCATTTTTCTCAAACGATTGGAAAACCCTGGTTTTTTGTAAGAATCGGTCAACACTATTGGAGCTGTAAGTTTATGAATCGCTTCTTTTTCAACCGAAGGATAAAGAAAGCCAAATTTTTCTTGAAGAATTTTTTTATTGACCCGAACGGGGTGTGGGGAAGTAATCTTCGCCCAATCAATAGAATCAATTTCTTCTAAAAACCGCTGATACATTTTATGAATTACGAGAGTGGCAGCTCCAACACGTAATCCATGGAGTGAGGTCTTTTCTCCTCGAGAAAGACTCATCATTTCTAAGTAATGAGCGACTAAATGTTCAGCACCTGAGGCTGGTCGAGAATCACCAACCAGTGCCATGCTAAAACCAGAATTAAGGAGAGCGATAGATAAAGCTTGAACAGCTTCTGATTTTCGTTGAGGGATTTGATCAGCAGATTCCAATAAAATCTGAAGAGCTTCTTTAACAAGGTCCCAAGAATAATGGCAAATATATTCTTCTTGAAGCTGATTGCGAAGAATCCAGTCCGAGTTGGCGGTAGTTTTCCCGATTAAATCAGAAAAACCTGATTGAAGTAAATCCAAAGGAGCCTTTGTTAAGACGTCGAGGTCCAAAAAAATTGCCGTGGGAGGAGACGCTTCAAAGGTAATTTTGTATCCATTTACTAACATGGGCGCGCCAGGTGAAGGATATCCATCCATTGAAGCTGCTGTGCCTACCACTACGTAAGGGATACGGGAACGATGGGCGGTGAATTTTACCAGATCATTAATAACGCCTGAACCGACAGCAATTATAAAATCTGGTTGATATCTTAGACCAGCTCCCACCTGATATCGGGTGGCTTCGTCTGGTTCTAAGTATTGGGTAGGGGAGTTATGATGGAGCAGAAGAGGAATCGTTTCATACTTTTCTTGATTTAATATTGTTTCAACTTTTTGGCCTGCTGCTTGGTAGGTATTTTCATCAAAAACGATGAGGCATGTCTTGCCTAAATGAAGTTGGTCCAGTACAGATGGTATCTGCTCTATAAGCGAGTGATCAACCATAGTTTTTTGAGTTAAAATATGGTGAGTTTGACCGCAAGAACAAGGAATTTCCGCAGCTTTTTGAAAATAAAAAAGTTTATCCATAGTTTTCTCTCTTTCTGATTTTTATCATTATTCATATTTTAAGATAGACCGTCATGCTTTTTCTTAATAACCAAATAACCATTTACAATTTCATTTATTCAAAAGCTTAGATAGGATTTTAATGGAATCTATCAAAATTAGAAGAAAAAACTTCAATCACCTTGAAAAAATGATAAGATTAAAACATTAAAATATTATCATAGGTTTATTTTGAAAGGTCAAGGAGGATGTATTATGTCTCTCGATCAAAACTTGTGGAAAAAAGCTCTCATTGAATCTTATCAAGCAATAGAAAAGCTCACCGGTGTTTTTTTGGTGACGCAAGGGAAAGGACGTAAACCGAATATTATGACCATTGGTTGGATGCAGGGAGGTATTATTTGGGGCAGGCCCATTATATCGGTTTTGGTAAGACCTTCTCGTTTTTCATTTATTCATATCGAGGAAAATCCTTCATTTACGATTTGTGTTCCAAATGAAAAGATGAAAAGAGAGATTGATTTGTGTGGGAGCTTCTCTGGTAAAACAATTGATAAATTTAAGAGCACGGATTTTACTCCGATTTACAGTGAAAATTTCTCAGTACCCACCATTAAGGAATGTCCTATTCATTTTGAGTGCAATATAGTTCAGAAAACAAAAGTTGTAGAAGCAAATTTTATACCAGAAATCATTCATGAATATTATTCTTCTGGTGATTTTCATTCAGTCTATTATGGAGAAATTATTAAGGTTAAAATATAAATTCTTTTTGATAGGAAAATTGATGAATGAGAAATACAAAAAAATACAGAATTCTCATTGTGACTTATGAATAGAGATTGAGGTGTTTTACTAAAATATTTTTTTATTTTTGAATAATGGTATTTTGAAAAATAGTGTATAATATTTTCGGGTTTTTTCAGGAATAAGGGTAACTGCTTTATTGAATGAAGTTGTTTCAATGGACTTTCTATTACTATTTGATATTAAAATAATTTCCTTCCTGGCAAGCCCCAATTAAAAGAATGGGATGAGACAATCTTTATTGGGGAATGACAATAGATATATCTTATAACCCTTTCCATAATAAAGGAGGATACACTTGAAAATATTATTAATTGCGCCCGAATCGAAAAGGGCGGCGAAAAAGAAGGCAATCTTTGTTCCTTTTCCTCAGGCAAGCCTAACTATTCTTGCTGGTTTAACTCCTAAAGAGCACACGGTAACTATCGTCGATGAGAGATTGCATGAAATAGATTATAATGGTAATTATGATTTGATAGGCATAACTGTTATGACAGCAACCTCAGCTCATGCTTATCAAATTGCCGATGAATTCCGGAGAAGAAATAAAAAAGTTGTATTAGGTGGGATCCATCCATCTGCTCTCCCTGATGAAGCAATCCAACACGCCGATTGTGTGGTAATCGGTGAAGCTGAAAATTTGTGGAAAATAGTTTTAGAAGATTTTCAGAAAGGTCAGATGCAAAAATTCTACAAGAATGAAGAACTTCCGAGTTTGACTGACCTGCCCCTCGCACGTTTAGATTTGCTTGGGAAAGGTTACTTACTAAAAAATGTTTTTCAAACGACCCGTGGCTGTCCTCATAATTGTGGTTTTTGTTCAGTTTCAGCTTTCAATGGAAGGCGTTACCGGCACCGCCCCGTTGAAAAAGTAATTGAAGAAGTGAGCCAATATCGTTCGAAAATGATTGGTTTTTTAGACGATAACATTGTTGGAAATCCAAAATACTCAAAAGAACTGTTTCGGGCATTAATTCCATTAAAGAAAAAATGGGTGAGTCAGGGAACAGTTAAAATGGCTGAGGACGAAGAATTAATTAGTCTTGCTCAAAAATGTGGATGTATTTGTCTATTTGTTGGCTTCGAATCAGTTAACGAATTGAATTTAAAAGAGATGCATAAGCAGTTTAATCATATAGAAAAATACCGGAAATTAATCGAGAATTTCCACCGGCATCATATTATGGTGGTTGGTTCCTTTGTTTTTGGTTTTGATAATGATGATTTGTCAGTTTTTGATGAGACTTTGAAATTTATTGAAGATACCAAAATTGACTTTGCTACCTTTAATATTCTTACCCCTCTGCCTGGGACTGAAGTATTTGAAAAATTTAAAGCTACTAATCGAATCTTTTCTTATGATTGGACCAATTATGATTTTTCTCATGTCGTCTATCAGCCATCTAAAATGACTCCAGAAGAACTCCAATTTGGTCATAACGAATTATATCGAAAATTTTATACTTTACCAAAAATAATGAAACGAGCTCTATGGAATTGGAGATACCTCGGTTACTTTCTCCCGGCCAGTCTCTATTATAACTGGGTTTCAAGAAATCCGCACCAATTACCCAATTTACATGATTAAGGTCGTTTTATTTGATCTTGATGGAACTTT
This sequence comes from Candidatus Atribacter alterifermentans, assembly GCA_012517635.1. Taxonomy (GTDB): domain Bacteria; phylum Atribacterota; class Atribacteria; order Atribacterales; family Atribacteraceae; genus Atribacter; species Atribacter alterifermentans. The sequence goes on along the minus strand of JAAYUP010000280.1, from coordinate 2,501 downwards.
AATTTTTGTCGAAAAGACTATTATTAAGGGTATTCTAGAATGTTTTAAGATGTATAACCTCAAACCACCTGAGGAAGATGAAATTAGGAAGACAATCGGGCTTTCCCTGATGGAATCTTTTACAGTTTTGCAATTCCCCGACCCTGAAAAAGGAGCCAACTTATATCGGGAATTTTTTTTGGAACAACCTGAAGATATCATGATGAATCCTGATTCCAATGAGCTTTTAGATAGCTTGGTGAAGAGGGGAATCCGGATTGGGATAGTTACTAATCGAAGGTCGGCAAAAAGGTTAATTGACAAAATTTCTTTTCCTGTGCCGTTTGATATTGTTATTGACCTTTCTTTGGGAATTCAACCTAAACCTTCTTCAGAAGGTATTTTATACGCTATAACTCAATTAAAGGTCTCTCCTCAAGAAGTTTTATTTGTTGGTGATACTCAATATGATATAATCGCAGGAAAATCTGCTGGGGTTAATGTCGTAGGATATACTCAGGGTATGCATGGGGGTACCCTCCTGAAAGAACTTCATCCTGATTGGATGGTTGATTCTCTTAATGAGATTTTTTTAATTCTTGATCAATCATGAGTGAGAAGCTCATTCCTGATAATAAAATAAGCCAAAAGGGAAGTTTATATATTGCATATTTCAAATAAAAAAATAGAAAGGCTCTGATAAATTTTTTGATTTTAAAAAAAGTCAGAGCGTGCCGAGGTTTCGTTTCTCTGTTGTTGCCTTGGAAAAGGAGCTTTCTTTACAACTTAGTATTAAGATAAAGGCCTTATCAAACATGTTATATCAGTCGGAGGGTGTTTTGGATAAATGAAAACACTATTAGCTTTGGAAGATGGTCGGTATTTTTGGGGGTACTCTTTTGGATCAACTGGAGAAGCGTTTGGTGAAATTGTTTTTAACACCAGCATGACCGGTTATCAGGAGATATTGACAGACCCTTCTTATTGTGGCCAAATTGTTACTATGACTTACCCTTTAATTGGGAACTACGGTTTAAATTCAGAAGACGGAGAATCCTCTCAACCTCAGTTAGAAGCTTTCATAGTTAGAGAAAAAAGTTCTTTGTATAGTAATTGGAGAGCTGAAGAAAGCTTAGACGAGTATTTAATTCGTTACCGAATTATTGGAATGGAAAGAGTTGATACTCGAGCGATCACTCGTCATATAAGGGAAAGGGGAGCTCTGAAGGCAGTCATATCAACCGAAGACCTTAACCCAGATTCACTGGTTCAAAAAGCCATTCAAGGGCCAGCTCTGGTCGGAATTGATTTAGCAAAAGAAGTGACTACCGAAGAACCCTATTTTTGGCAATCAGAAGGCAAATACAACATAGCTGTAATCGATTTCGGTGTTAAACACAACATTTTGAGACAATTAGCCACTCATAATTGTCAAGTAAAGGTTTATCCCGCCAAAACCACTGCTCATCAGTTGATGAAAGATAATCCCGATGGCGTTCTTTTATCCAACGGTCCAGGAGATCCAGCTGCTCTTCATTATGCTGTTGAGTTCGTTCAGGAAATTCTCGGGAAGTTACCAGTATTTGGAATCTGTTTAGGCCATCAGATCATTGGTCAAGCTTTAGGTGGGAAAACCTATAAGCTGAAGTTTGGACACCATGGTGGCAATCATCCGGTAAAAGATCTTTTGAGTGGAAAAGTATATATTACCACGCAAAATCACAGTTTTGTGGTAGATGTTGATACACTTCCCATGTCTGATCTCAAAATAACCCACATCAATCTCAACGATAATACTTTAGCAGGCATAAGACATTGTAAATACCCACTCTTTTCCGTTCAATTTCATCCAGAAGCAGCCCCAGGGTCCCATGATACGACATATCTTTTTGATCAGTTTGTCAAAATGATGGAGGAATATTGTGCCAAAAAATAATGATATTCATCGAATCTGTATTGTTGGTTCTGGACCAATCACCATCGGTCAAGCATGTGAGTTCGACTATTCTGGAACTCAAGGGTGTAAAGCCCTCAAGAGTGAAGGATATGAAATTATCTTGATTAACAGTAATCCAGCCACGATAATGACTGATCCGGAAATGGCCGATCGAACCTATATTGAGCCACTCATCCCCGAGGTAATAGAGAAAATCATTGTCCGGGAAAAGCCCGATGCCTTTTTGCCTACCTTAGGTGGACAAACCGCTTTAAATCTTACTGTTCAACTAGAAAATAAAGGAATTTTTAAAAAATATGGTGTAAAAGTCATAGGTGCTTCCCCAGAAGCCATCAATAAAGCGGAAGACAGAGAGTTATTCAAAAAAGCCATGTTACGAGTTGGTATCGATGTTCCTCAAAGCGACCGAGCTTATTCTCTAGATGAAGCAAAGGAAGTTGCCAAAAGAATTGGATTTCCCTTGGTTATTCGTCCAAGTTTTACCCTTGGGGGAACCGGAGGATCAATCGCTTATAACATAGAAGAATTTGAAAGTCTAGCACAACAAGCTTTAGAAAGTAGCATT
>JAAYUP010000279.1 GCA_012517635.1 Candidatus Atribacter alterifermentans | reverse complement strand
CTGTTGTAGTTTACAGGATAGAAATGGAGAATAAATATGTTTAAAGACCGCCTTAGTAAAGCATTAGAAATCGTAAAGATTGCTGGGAAAATTGCTAAAGGACGACAGCATTCCATAGGTCTTATTGAGGATAAAACCAGCCCAATGGATGTTGTTACCGATATCGATCGTGAAACTCAAGATCTGATATTAAAAACTCTTAAGAAAGATTTTCCAGAAGATATTACTTGGGGCGAGGAAAGTGGTTATCCACTGAATGATTTCTCCTCGACATGGGTTCTCGATCCTATTGATGGAACAACCAATTATGTTCATGGTTTGCCGCTCTATAGTATTTCATTGGCTTACTATTATCAAGGAATTCCAGTTATCGGTATAATCGATTCGCCTTCATTTGGGGAAACATTTTATTCTGAGCGAGGGAGCGGCGCTTATCTTAACGGTAACCCCATACACTTATCCGAAGTTAAAGACCTTCGTCGAAGCCTTCTTTCAACAGGTTTTCCTCATGAACAAAACAGTTGTGATATTATTATTCCTGTCTATCATCATTTATTGTGTCGTGCTCAAGCATTGCGTGCCATTGGTTCAGCTGCCTTGGGAATAGCTTATGTTGCATGTGGGAGATTCGAAGCCTACTTTCAATTAGGGGTTTCTTTTTATGATGTAGCGGCAGGTGTCTGTATGCTGGAGGAGATTGGCGGTAAAGTCTTACAAATTAATGAAAAACCGTGGGGGACGACGAGCCGGTCAATAGTTGCCATGAACCCTCTAATTGAGCAGCAACTCTTTAATGAACTCAATCAGTTTCATATTTCTGAACCAATTTATCTCGAAGGGAAAGAACATTTTAAGCAATGATTAGTGGAAAATGAACAAAGATCAGATAAAATATTGTCATCTTGAAAAACCACATTGTCGAGAGATATCATTTTGTAATAGAGCAAATAATTAAAGCATTTTAAAGGATATCAAACAATTCATTATTGTTAGGAGGTTAGAAAATGGTTTTTCAATATGGTTTGTCCAGCTTTATTCCTTTTAGAGATGAAAAGGAATGTGAACGGGTTAGGAAAATTAAAAAGGAAGAAATTGTGAAGCATCACAATCCAAATTTTAAAATCAAAGTCATTGAGGATCCTAATCAGTTTTATTTTGAATTTGCTTTGGATATAGTCAACCGGATTAAAAACTCGAGTGAGAAAAATGAAAAGTTAGTTTTAATTCTTCCAGTTGGTCCTGTTCCCCAATATGAAATTGCCGCTCGCTTAATCAATGAGTTTAACCTTTCCATGAAAAATGTTCATACTTTTAACATGGATGAATATGCTGATGAAAACGGAAATACTGCTCCAATTGATTGGCCAGGTTCATTTCAAAAAGCGATGTGGGAAAACTTTTTCAACAAAATAAAACCAGAATTACGACCAGATCCTAAAAATATCCATTTTCCTACCAAAGCTGCTCTTGCTGATTATGGGAAAATGATCGATGACCTTGGTGGAGCCGATTGCTGTTACGGTGGCGTGGGTTGGTGTGGTCATATTGCTTTTTGGGAGGCACACTTAGGGTTTGAATTTGGAAATGACCTGGAAGCTTATAAAAAACAAGGACCTCGTTGTGTTGAACTGCATCCAATGACTATTATGCAAAACGCTCTTCATTCCTTTAGTGGAGATTGGTCTTGGGTTCCTCCTAAAGCCAATACTATTGGTCCTGCTCAGATTGTTGGAGCTAAGGATCGGAGTTTCTGGTTAGATGGATATATCGGGGGCGGTGTTAGCTGGCAGCGGTTCATTGCTCGTTTAGCCGCTCATGGTCCAGTGAATACTTTAGTTCCAGCTTCCCTTCTCCAAACTGTTCCAGGTACGTATACTATTTTGGGTGGTGTCGCTGAGAACGTTGAAATCCATATGGCTTAAAAAATCATGTTATCTTGTTTTAATAATAAAGGGTGTATATTTATTACACCCTTTATTATTAAAATTATTTTTAGGTTCAATTTACTGTGAGCGAACGAATTGTTAAAAAAGTTGATTTCCTTTAAATATCTGGTTGAGAATTAAAGATGCCGCTCCACGGGCTGCAGGTCGATCTTTAATCTCGGCAATTTTAAAGGAGAGGTTTCGGGTGGCTAATTCTAAAGATTGACGGCGTACTGTTCCCTTTATTGGGTTAAGAATGAGGTCGCCGAGATCGGCAAGTTCTCCACCAATGAGTATGGCTTCGGGATTGAGAAAGTTTACGACATTCGCAATCACTTCACCTAATGTTCGACCCATTTCTTCGACCAAGCTGATACAGAATTTATCATTTTCATTTGCCGCCTTAATAAATGAAGAGATGGATAATGGGGTCGTTTTTTCACGAATTTGGTCTAAGTAGGATGAAATG
>JAAYUP010000278.1 GCA_012517635.1 Candidatus Atribacter alterifermentans | reverse complement strand
ATTCGGAGAAATACGGGCCAATAAACTTCACAACAAAGCCTAATACAATAAGCCATAAATAAGGAATGTCGGCTTGTTTTAGATTTTGGAAGTTTCCGCGACTGATATAACCGATAACGATACCAACTAAAACAAAATCAGCCAGCAACCTGAAAACCCTCCTGCAAAACCTCTTTTAAAGCTTTTATGACCTTCATATCATAATACTCGTTTCCTTCATTTTCCATGATGGCTAAGGCTTCTTCAACTGAATATGCTTTACGATAAGGTCGGTCGGATGTCAAAGCTTCAAAAACATCAGCTACTGTTAATATAAGGGATTCAATGGGAAGGTCTCCTTGGCATTTTCCATCCGGATAGCCACTTCCATTACACCTTTCGTGGTGGGATCGAATAAAAACAGCTATTTCTTTTAAAAAGTCAACCTTAGAAACAATTTCAAAGCCAATTACTGGGTGCTGTTTCACAATAACAAACTCTCCCTCAGTAAGAGGACCAGGTTTTCTTAAAATCGCGTCTTCAATTCCAATTTTTCCAACGTCATGAAGTAAAGCTGCATATTCTATCATTTCTCGCTTTTTGTCTGAAAGATTGAGCTTTTCTGCTATTGCCAGGGAAATTTTTGCCACCCGGGCTGAATGGCCTTGAGTATATGGGTCTTTCGCATCCAGCGCTGCGGTGAGAGCTCGTAATAATTCAAGGTGCACTTTTTTCGTTTCAACATAAAGCTTAAAAGAATAACGGGCAATCATGAGCGGAAATAAGAACAAAAATAATCCAATATAGCCAATTCGCAAATAAATCACATAAAGAAGGAGTGAATATGGAAAAAGACCAAAATACTGGAGGAGGATGCCATTGACATCTTTTTTCCATAAAACCGGAATAGGTATACCAGCGCTTAAAGAAATGACTAAAATGACTAAGAATGCATTACTTAAGAAAAAAACCAAAATTGATATTACAACTGGAATATAAAAAGCAAACTGATTCCAGGTGTAAGAATAGCCTCCTAAAAGTTGAAAAGCATATCCAGAAAAAAATGCTGATATAGCAAATTGTGCACCATTAAAGAAACTTTTTTTCCACCCTGATTTTATATAAATGAGAACATTTCCAATAAATGTCACAATCATGACTAAATAAGGATTGGTTAATAAAATAAAAGCGTAAATTATCGCAAAACTGACGGATATTGAAGTATGGGGAGAAAGATGAATCGGTAAAGCTTCAGTAATGATAATTAAAACTAAAAAGGTAATAATCTGAGCAAGGGGAAAATGACTAAAATCAATGGTTAAAAGCGAATATAAAAATAATGCAATACCACCAACAATAACTGTATATACGTAAAAATCTAATAGATGCTTCTTTTTATCAGGCTTCATTCCCAATTATAAAAAGGCGGGCCAAGGGCTTTCTATTGCAACTTTAGTTTATCTCCAATGGAAACCAGCACCACTGGCTAAAACAATGGCTAATAAGCCAAGAAGAATGCTCAGCAGTTTTTTCATTCGAGAGCCCTCCCTACGATCATTCTCCACCTTTCTTCGCTAAGCAAAGATGGGAAGGCCGCTCCGCTCAAACAAACCCTGGCTCGCCTTTTCTTCTCCTTATAGTTCTATATCCAAAATAGATGGACTGAAAAAAATGATTTTCCGGTAATTCTTTGTTGAGGAATTGCATTTCAAACTCTCTCTACTTTGAATCACTCCTTTTCAATGTTCAAAAGTGCTTTTCTCTGGATTTTCCCGATGGATGGAATGATAATAATTCACTTTCCTATTCACCGCGTCTAATGCAGACCGTGCAATAGTTTCATAGATTTCATCTCGAAGTAAAGCAGTACCTATTAAAGTTCCTTCGGTTTTACCAAAGTTACGATAGTCGACCAGACAAACTGCCACATCGAATTCACAATAATTATGAACAGTCACTCCACGCAGGCAAAACAATGGGATTGCAACAATTTGATTCATACAATCGATAACCGCTTGAGCAACTAATGAACATCGTTCTCTTTGATCCCAGGCTTTGCTGGTAAGGGAGGAACGATAAATCTTATCAACAAGTTTGATTTCAACGTCAGCCTGGAAATTTTCACCGGTTTTTTTCCATCCAACCCCCCATAAAATTGGTCGTTCATAGGTTATTGCTGTCTCGCGAGGTTCTTCTAAATCGAAACTGACAACGCTAATTTTTTTATGATCAATTTCAATACCAAAACGAGCTTTAATGAGAGTTTCAATGTCCCTAACTAATAATTTAGGCCCTTTGCTGCGATTAGACAAAACATGAATCTCAGTAATATTTGAACCTTCTCCAACAATTTTGACATTTATTATACCGTCAATACAACTTATTGCATCCTCAATAGCTTTAAAATTAACCGGTTCGCTCATGATTTCCCCACCTAAAGGACACCTTATTTAAAATAATCTTTAAATTTTTTTCATTTTTTCAAAAATGAATGAAATAGGCACTGAGCTCATTTTAACGACGAGATGCCTAGTATACTGGATCAATTAAGCCGTAATCTCCATCATTTCTTTTATAAAGAATTTGTACTTTATTTTTATCCATATCTTTATACACAAAAAAAGAATGGCTAAGAAGTTCCATCTGTAAAATAGCATCTTCAACTGTCATGGGACGAAGGGTAAACTCCTTAGTACGTACTAATTTGCCAGGAATCCTTTCTTCGCTCTCAGTTTGCGGAAGTATCTCATTGAGTTCCAATGAAGAAAGCACTTCTCCTGATTTCAAAGCACCACGACGAGCCAGCTTTTCTTTATAGCGTTTTACTTGTCTTTCTAATTTATCATCGACAGTTTCAAAAGATGTCCTCCAATCGGGACCCTCTCCCTCAGCTCGAAGAACAATTCCACTTGCTGTCATGGTCACTTCACTTTTAATTCGTCCCCGAACGAGGCTGAAAACAACGGTTGCATCGATAAGCTTATGGAAAAACTTATCGAGCTTTGATAGTTTTTTGGTCACATAATCTCTCATGATGTCGTCAACATCAATATTTTTTCCCCGAACCACCACTTCCATCGCAGCTACCCCCTTTTAGATGAGTAATAATTTTCAATGACAATGTGCTCCATTAACTGGTGTGCCATATCCAGGTTAAACACCCCCGCTCCTGAACAAAAGGTATTGGCGAGTCCACAGGCGGTTCCATATTTAATGGCATCCCGAAAATCAATTCGTTGAGAAAGTCGAGCCACTACTCCACCAACCAGAGTATCTCCTGATCCAATAGCAAATCCTCCACCCTTTATGGTATTATCGGCTTTTACAATGAAAACTTCATCATGGTATCCAACTACTAATCCCTTTGGTCCATCGGATAGGATAATGAAGGGAATCTTTAACTTTTGAAAAAATTGTACTGCTTTTATTTTATCATCCATTGATAGAATAGCAAATCCTAATACCTCCTCGGCTTCTTTAACATTGGGTTTAATTAAAAAAGGAATTGACTTCAGAGCTAAAGAAAAAGGTGCACCAGAACTGTCAAGAACCGAAAAAGCCTTTTTTTGATGAGCAATATCAATAAAAACTGAATATAAATCTCTTCTTACTCCTCTCGGTAGTGAACCAGATAAGATGAGATAATCATTCGGTTTGAGTTTTTTTTCTATACTATGGATTAATGCTAACGATGATTCGAAAGAAACAAGGGGACCACTCTCGTTAATTACTGTATGTCGATTCCTTTTCTCTTCGTGAATAACTGTAGTAATCCGAGTTTCTCCAAGTGTTGGCCAACTCTTAAAAGGAAGATCTTCTTGAGATAAACCACTTCTCACCTTATTCCCATTATCGCCTCCAAGAAAGAGGAAGAGATGACTTTCAACCCCCATTGTCCGAAGTGCTCGAGCGACATTTATCCCTTTTCCAGCAATCGTTATTTCAACATGGGAAGTTCGATTGACTCCATCTAAATGAAGCTCGGGTAAAACAAGGAGTCGATCCAGGGCTGGGTTCGCACAAACCACCAAAATCACAAGGGATTCTCCTCGATAAAAATTTCAACCTCTTCTTGAGTCGGAAGAGCTGGAATGGCTCCTTTTTTTAATGTCGTGAGTGCTCCGACTGCGTTGGCACGACGACCTGCATAGCGAAGGGTATCTTCAGGAATGGGTTTTCTTTCTCTCAGGTCATTCCAAAACATATAAAGTGAACTAATTAATCCAGCAACGAAACCATCTCCAGCTCCAGTTGTATCAATAGAATGAACTGGAAAACCTTCTACACGAAGTGATTTTCCCTGGTGGACAAGAATAGAACCTTCTTTCCCTAAGGTGATAATAACCAAAGCAAGATTATAGCTCCGTTGTAAGTAACGAATTGCTTCTTCAATGGTATCGGTTTCGGCAATAAACATCGCCTCTTCTTCGTTCAATTTTACAACATCGGATAGTTCCATACCAAGCCGCATTTTTTCCCGAGCTTCATCAAGTGTTTTCCATAAGGCCGGTCTTAAATTCGGGTCAAAAGAGATTAAATATCCGTACTTACGAGCGAACTGAATCGCTTTAAATGTGGCGCTATGAGATGGTTCGTGAGTCATCGTAATTGATCCAAAATGAAAAACACCGCTTCCAGAAAATATCGAATCTATAATATCCGACTGATCCAAAAGCATGTCTGCTCCTGGGTCACGGTAAAAAACAAAGTCTCTTTCACCTTCTTCAGTTAAAGAAACAAAGGCTAAAGTCGTTTTTGCTTTAACCGTTGAAGTTAAATAATTGGTTTTGACGCCATTTTTGTCCAAAGTCATTCTTAAAAAATCTCCAAAAGCATCTTTGCCAATTTTTCCTATAAAATAAGTCTCAATCCCAAGCTTGGACAAGCCGACTGCTACATTAGCAGGAGCACCCCCTGGTGCTTTTTCAAAACCTGGAGCATCCCTTAAGGTTACACCATTCAGGGTGGATACAAAATCAATTAAGAGCTCTCCTAAACATATGGCTTTTTTATCCATTTACCTCACCTCCTAAATTATCAGTGATCAGTGATGGATATGGATTTGGTCTGGTGATTACCAAGATATATCGGAAATCCGCTTGTAAAATGGTTTTAAAGCTGGATACAATTCTTTATAAATTTGATAAATTTCATTATACCGAACCCCCTTTTGGAAATCGGGGTAGACTTTATCCATTGACCTTACTGCCTTTTGACAAGCTTGCTCAACATTCGAAAAAATCCCCTTCCCAACCGCTGCTAATAAAGCTGCACCAAATGCCGGCCCTTCATCTACTCGAACCTGGTATAAGGGAACCTGATAGATATCAGCTTGAATTTTTCTCCATAATTTACTCTTGGCACCACCACCAATAGCCATAACTTCCTCAATGGGAATACCCATTTCTCGAATGATTTCAAAGGAATCCCTCATACCAAAGGTCACTCCTTCCATCACGGCACGTACCATTTCATTCTTCCGATGCTTGAGGGTTAAACCAAAAAATACTCCTCGAGCATAGGGATCAGCATGAGGCGTTCTTTCACCGGTTAAATAGGGCAAAAAGATCAGACCTTCTCCACCTGGCTCAACTCTATCTGCTTCTTCGGTTAGAATTTCATAGGCGTCTTTATCAAGCAATGACGAAAGGTTTTTTTCCTCCATCCCAAGGACGTCACGAAACCAGCGGAAAGACCCACCAGCTGCCAATATAACACCCATAACGTGCCACTTACCCGGAACCGCATGACAAAAGGTGTGAACACGACCTTTCATATCAATTTTCACTTCATCGCTAAAAGCAAAAACGACTCCTGAAGTGCCAATGCTCGCTGATACTAAGCCTGTCTTAACAATTCCAGTTCCTATGGCACCGGCTGCATTATCCCCTCCTCCAGCTATAACAATAACTTGGTCGTTCATTCCAAATAATTGAGCTATCTCTTTTTTTAAATAACCAGTTACTTCAGGAGATTCATAACAATCTGGAAACCAATTTCGGTTGAGCTTGAGGTCAGAAATAATTTCATCTGACCACTGTCGACGAGGGACATCAAATAAAGAAGTACCCGATGCGTCAGAAACATCGGTTGCGAATTCACCGGTCAGACAAAACCGTATATAGTCTTTGGGAAGCAAAATTTTATCAATACGTTTATAATGATCTGGTTCGTTATTTTTTAACCAATAAATTTTTGGTGCTGTAAAACCAGCTAAAACTGGATTTCCGTTGATCCGCATCATTTTTTCCCGACCAACGATTTGAGTGATTTCTTCGCATTCCTGTGCGGTTCTTTGGTCACACCATAATATAGCTGGACGAATGACTTCTCCTTTATTATCGAGGAATACTGACCCATGCATCTGACCTGTTAAACCAATACCAACGATAGCTTTTCGATCAATGGAAACTGAATCAAGAGTTTTTTTGATAGCTTGTTGGGTTCCCTGCCACCAATCAGCAGGGTCTTGTTCCGCCCAGTTGGGGCGTGGAGTATAGAGAGGATATTCATCAACACCCTTTGCAATAAGTTCACCATTTTCATCAATTAAAATTGCTTTACATCCGGTTGTTCCGACGTCTATGCCTAAAAAATAATTCACTGATTGAACCCCCTTTTTTTATTTATACGATTAATCCCAAAGGTTCTTCAATGAGATTCTTTAAGTATTGCATAAATTGGGCTGCAACCGCCCCATCTACGATCCGGTGGTCTCCTGATAGAGTTAAATTCATTAAAGAAGCTACAACAATATTTTCTCCATCAAAATAAGGACGTTTTTTAATTGCACCGCAGGCTAAAATAGCTGATTCTGGTGCGTTAATAATAGCATTAAAAGCATCAACACTATACATTCCTAAATTTGATATTGTAAAGGTACCACCGGTAATTTCTTCGGGAAGCAATTTTGATTCACGGGCTCTTTTCGATAAATCATTGGTTTCAATTACAATTTGTGATAACCTTTTCAGATTGGCATTTTTAACAATCGGAACTATCAAACCATCTTCCAAGGCAACAGCGACTCCAATGTTTATGGCTGGATTCATCTGGATTCCATTATCAAGAAAGTAAGCATTGATGATTGGAAATTTCTCTAAGCTCTGGGCAACAATTTTTACTAAAATATCATTATAAGAAATTCGAAGTCCGGTGGTTTTTTCAATGAGAGGCAACATTCTCCCTCTTAATTTAACTAATTCATCAGCCATAACCTCCATATGTAAATAAAAATGTGGTTTGTTTTGCATGCTGCTGTGCATTCTTTCTGCAATAATTTTCCTCATACGGGTAAGAGGAATCACTTCTTTAGGTAGTTCTTCACGAGGTGTCATGGTTTCTTTTTCTACAACGACCGGCTCAGCTTTTGGTTTTTCTTCTTTTTGTGGGCTAATAGTTTTCTTTTGTTGATATGCCTTTTCGATATCTTCTTTAACGATTCTCCCCCCAGGCCCAGTTCCTTGAATCTTTGACAGATCAAGACCGTATTCATTGGCTAATCGACGAGCGAGCGGTGAAGCTTTGATTCGGTCTCCCACAACTTCGAAATCAGGAGGAGTTTTGTTTTCTTCTATTTGGGCTGATGATAGTTTCTCTTCCGTTTTCTGTGGAGCAAGAACAGATTCTTCGCTTTCTTCAATAACTTCTCCTGGTTTCCCAACATAAGCCACCGTTTGAGTAATTGGAATGGTTTCTCCTTCAGCAGCCACAATCTTTAAAACAACTCCATCCGCTGTAGATTCTACCTCCATATTCACTTTATCGGTTGCAACTTCAAAAAGAGCGTCACCCTTCTCAACTTGATCCCCTTCTTTAACCAACCATTTGTTAATAACTCCTTCTTCCATGGTTAATCCTAATTTGGGCATAATTATTTTTTCCACCATTGACGATCTCTCCTTTTCGTTTAAAAAAATAGTAAAGGATTAACAGAAACCAACCTAGAAAATACCTTGGTTAACTTTTTAAGGATTAGAGTACTTTATCTTCTTTGTGAAAAATGGGTTTTTAACCGATAAATACCAAGCAAAGATCTTCCTTTTTGAGCCATTTCTTATTTCGTCTTGCCTATTTTACCAATTTATCGTACTTGTTCCATAATTTGCTTGATATTCGCTTTTACCGGACCATTTTTATCCAACAGAACAGTCCAATTTTCACCTAAACGAACCGGCAATTCCCTTTCTCCATCAAGGGCAATTATCCCCTCAGTATGGTTAATCGGTATTGATTGATTTTCCTGAAGGTATCCCCACTCTCCTATGCCAATTTTTTGTACTAAACCAGGCGCAATAGCCACACTCACCATTCTGCCACTGTGATTGGGAAAAACATACCCCCCATAATGATCCTGTGATGAAATTTTTACAACACGGTCAACGATGGCGCTTAATCCTGTTTTCATTGAATCAGTTTGAGTCACTACAACAAATTTCACTAACGATGAATCCCATACTGCGCGAGCACCAATTTCCTTTTTATCTAAAAAGACCACATCCACTAAAGCAATATCTTTCTCTATATTTTCTTGAAAAATTCGTAAAACTTTTTTCCTTTCTAAAACCTGGTCCTTTTTAACCCAGCCATTCATAAAATACCCAAGAGCCATTCCGAAAATTGTCGGTTCGATGTCATCTGCAAAAACGTTATTTGTTCCAGCAGATATAGAAAAAAGGGGAATTTTGCGGCTATAACGTGCGACTAATCGATTGGTTCCATCGCCACCCAAGACAATTAAAGCTGAAACATTTGGTTCTTTAGCAATATACTGAGTGAAATGAGTTGTATCGGCTTCATCTCCAAAAACAGGTATTGGTGCTTTTTCAAACTGAATATTTTTTAAAGATTTCCCAATTTCATCGATAACTGTTTCAACCAGCTCATACGGATCGGGCATATAAACTAACTTGACTGGCACAGTCGTTATTTGGTCAAATCCTAAAAGAATTCGAATGGTATAATTTATCTTTTCTCGATTCCCAAATACTGAGCCATAAGCAACTAATCTTCTTATATCCTTCCCAGCTGCCGGATTAACAACTAAGCCAATCGTATTCAGTTCAGTGAACCTCCTGTCCTCCGGTTAAGTTAATTGCTTGACCAGTCATATAGTCGGACTGTGAAGAAGCAAGAAAAACTGCCAGATTTGCCACATCTTCTACTGTACAACCTCTTCCAAGAGGTACTTTTTCAACGTAAATTTTTCGTACCTGTTCAGGCGGAACCCCTAATTTGGCGGAATATTCTTTATCCAATAAATCCCACATGGGAGTAGAAAAAACATTCCCAGGACAAATTGCATTAACATTGATGTGGAAAGGGGCAAGGTCGGTCGCAACACTTTGAGTAAGCCCTATTACCCCAAATTTTGCTGAGCTATAAGCAGCCAACCATAAACCACCTTTCTTCCCTGATTTGGAACTAATATTAATAATTTTCCCACTTTTTTGTTCAACCATATATTTAGCGACTTCCTTGATACAAAGGAAGGTTCCCTTGAGATCAACATTGATTATCGCATCCCATGTTGATTCAGGGACATCGGTTATAAAGTTGGCTTTAATAATCCCGGCTGAATTCACCAAAATATCGATTCTTCCAAAATGAGCATATACTTTTTGTACGGCATTTTCTACTTCTTTGCTCTGAGTCACATCTAACTGAATTGCTAAAGCTTCTTGTCCTAAAGATTGAATTTCTTGAGCCGTTTTCTTTGCACCTTCTAAATTTAAATCACAACAAGCAATATGGGCACCCTCTTTTGCAAAGCGGAGGGCAATTCCTTGTCCTATTCCCGAAGCAGAACCAGTAATAAATGCAATTTTCCCTTTCAACGGTTGGGTTTCCATATATTTTCACCACCTCATATTCATTAAAAATTTGGAACTAGATTTTATCAATATATTCCAGTATCAAGGAAGTTGCTTTTTTAAGCTATTCTATAAAAAACTCACAACTGCTTTCAAGGCCTTCCCCTCTTTAACAAGTTGAATTCCCTCAACGACTTTTTCAAGAGGAACGACGTGAGTAATCAAAGCCTTGGCATGAATCCGCTTTGAGTAAATCAGTTTGGCTGCTTCTTCATACTGAGAAGCATGAGAAGCAAATACTCCAAACACTCCTATCTCTTTATAATGAACAGTATTACTGTTAAATTGAATAGTTGGTTTGTCTTTGGGTAAGCCACCAAACAAACTAATGCGCCCTTGAGGAGCAATCATCTCTAAAGCTTGTTCTTGAGCCGCTCCAGAAGAGGCGGCTACAATGATTATATCGGCTCCCAAACCATCAGTAATCGTCATGACTTCGTCTTTTAGGTTTTTTTCAGCTGAGTTTATATAGTAATCAGCTTGGACTCGCTTGGCTAAATCCAAACGATCGCCGGATATATCAGCAATAATAATCTTACCTGCTCCCCGGTTTTTAGCTAATTCGACATGCATGCATCCAATAGGACCTGACCCGATCACTAAAACAGTTTCCCCGAATCCTACATTTAAATAGGATTGCCCATTAACAGCACAGGAAAGCGGTTCCACGAGGCTCGCTTCAAGTAAATCCATATCTGATGGCAAGACGAGTAAATTCCCTTTATCAACACCAGCTTTTGGAATTTTTAAATACTCGGCAAACCCTCCTGGAAAGTGGTATCCGATGTTTTCTTGATCAGGACAGAGATTTTGAAGACCACGCCGACAATAATGACAGCGCCCACAGGAAATAACCGTTATAACCGAGACTTTATCACCAACCTTATAACCCTCTACACCTTTTCCGACTTCAACTATTTCGGCTGAGATTTCATGACCGGTAATATGAGGTGGCTTCACTTTTGGATGTCCAAACTGGAAAATACGGACATCGGTTCCACATATAGCACAAGCAGCTACCTTTAATAATACTTCACCTTCTCCAATTTCTGGTATTGGGACTTCACGAACTTCCATCTGGCCAGGTCCGAGAAAATATGCAGCTTTCATTTTATTTCTTCTCCTTTCAATTTCTCAATCTTCCTCACCTTCTCCCATCAAGGGAGAAGGAACCATGAATTCTTTTGTTCTTTTTTCCCTCTCCCACCGAGGGAGAAGGAACCAAAATCTCGCGCCCCCTCACCCCCTCACCCCCTCGGCGTCTTTCGCCAATATTCCCTCGCCCCCTCAGCCTTTATTGTGCCCGATCTTCATATAATGTAGCGACATGCCATGGCATATCGAATCTTGGACTTTCATCCTCATCTGGTGCTGCGAAAGCAGCATGACCGTCTATCTTGAAAATACCATTAAATATATTCCCCCCTTAATGAAGGAATATATTTAATTTTTAAAAATATATTGTTTTAAAGCTGGATATAAACGTTTATAAACTTCGTACTTCTCAAGGTATCGATTGGCATTGGTTGGATTTGGTTCGTACACCTGTTTTACCTGAATAATTGAGTTCACTAACGAGGAAAAATCCTCAATATTTTCCCTGGCTTTTCTCCCTAACAATGCTGCACCCAAACACGCAGCTTCGGAAACATTCAGAGTTTCAATAGGGAGATTATAGATATCGGCTTTAATCTGTAACCAATGTTGATTACGGGCTCCACCCCCAATAGCGCGTAGAGTTCTCACTTCAACTCCAGCATTTGAAAGTAATTCAAGGTTAAATTTCATCTCCAGGCTAATTCCTTCTAAAAGCGCTTTTACCACTTCTTTATTGGTGGTTTGGAATTTTAACCCGATTATCATTCCGCAGGAATTCGTATCAAAATATGGGGTGCCGGTCGTGGTAAAATGAGGAAGAACGTAAAGGTTAGTTGGATCTTCTGGAAGACCATCAAGAATCAGATCATAAACATTTTTTTGAAGGAGTCGCGATTGTTCTTTTTCCAAACCAGCAAAATTATCCCGATACCAGCGAAGAAGTTGTCCTCCTGTAAAATTATAGACTAAAGTGATAAAAAGGTCTGAAACCGAATGATGGTAACAACAGAGGTTATTTTCTCTCATCAAAGGTGTTAAAACTAATTGAGAGATAGCCGGTGCTATGCACTCCACGGTTCCGGTGGCATCCATTGCTAAATAAGGTCGAATGACACCCGCTCCCAAGGCTCCTGATGGTTGGTCGTGGGCCCCACAAGCCACTAAGACTGGATGGGGCCATCCCATTTTTTTTCTGAAGGCTTCGGAAACTGGACCTATTGCTTGCCCCGATGGAAAGGGTTGGGCTAATTGATCCTCATTAATTCCTGCTATATCTAAAATTTCTGATGACCATCGAGCTTTTTTTACATCAAACATCATAGTTCGACCTGCTAAAGAATAATTCATTGCTGGTTTTAACCCCAATCGGAAGATTATGAAATCTTCGAAGCAAAGGAAATAACGGGCTTTTGAAAATATAGCTGGAGCGTACTTTTTCCACCAAAGTATTTTATTGATTGTTCCGATCCCCGAGAGAGGCATTCCGGTAATTTTGAAAAATCTCTCTTCTCCTAATTTCTCTTTCCAAAATGGAACAAACTCATCTCCTCGCTCATCAAAGGTTACCATACTTCTTGCCAGGCAACCACCATTTTCATCAACCGGAACGACCGCTTCGCCTTGTGCCGATATTGCTAAGCTTACTGGGTAATCACTCCGATAGGAGTTGGATACCTCTCGCAAACAGTCTTCAACCGAACGAAATACTTCATCAGCATCAAGTTCGATCCACCCTTGGTTCGGTTGATATAAAGGATATTCCCTATAGGCTTGGGCAACCGCATGCCCCACTTCATCAAAAGCAATAACTTTACAACCGGTTGTACCAACATCGATACCTAAATAACTCAAATCCACTCACCTCTCCTATTGACATAATTCAATTCACCAACTCCTATTTATAATAAGCTTCCGATATAACGCATTGCTTCAAGGGAATTTGCTTCTTTTTGAATGTGGTGAAGTGTCTTGAGATCAATCTTTTTAACTACGTCTAACATATATTGAATATTCTCAATACTATATCGGCAGGCATCTGCAGAATCTTCCCGATAAGGAAAAATGTCTAAACCCAACCATCCTTCATAATTGGATAAATTCAGGTAATAAATAAATTCAAGGGTTTCCCAGAAATGAACCGATCCAACTGCCATATCATCATCCCAATCCCGATAATTATCATTGAGATGAAGGACAAATAATTTTTCAAATTTATCTAAAAGAGCAACCACATTAGCCGGTGATTCTTTGCAATTGAAAGAATGACCCAAATCAACCGTTACTCCAACATTGGAACATCCAGTTGCATGAGAAAGATAGAGAGCCGTTCCTGAGGAGTATATTGTTGAATGAGTACGAGGCTCACGAAGTTTGTACTCGAGACTAAGACGTACGCGAGGATTGTGTTGGGCAATTTCAATTAATGCTTCCACGAATAAATTCCATTGCGCAACATAATTAATCTGGAAAGGATAATCGAAACCATCCTGACCTGGCCAGAGGTTCATAACACCTGCTTCCAAATATTCAGCAATATCCATCGCTTTCTTGGAATAATCGATAGCCTTCTTCCTTAATTCAGGATTCTCTGACATGAGACTTCCTCGGGCAAAAATCGGATCACTAAATAAATCCACATCACAACAGGCTAATTTTAAACCTCGATCACTAAGTGCTTTTTTAATAAAATCAACGTTTTTCTCGTTCAGTGGCT